>JANLHA010000146.1 GCA_024653845.1 Candidatus Omnitrophota bacterium
AAACAATTTTTGTTTGTCAGAGTTGCGGTGCTCAATCTCCGCGGTGGATGGGCAAATGTCCTTCGTGTGAGAGTTGGAATTCTCTCGTCGAGGAAGCGCAAGTGTCATCGGTGCAAGAGTCCAGAGGAGGGGCTATTCTTTTAGAAGAGAAGCCGGTTCTTCTGAAGCAAATTCAGATGCAAGAAGATTCAAGAATGGTCACGGAGATGGGAGAATTTGATCGTGTGATGGGTGGGGGGATTGTGGCTGGATCGGTCACATTGATTGGGGGCGATCCAGGAATCGGAAAGTCTACGCTCAATTTGCAAATGGCTGCTCAATTGAGTCGACAAGGATACAGGGTTCTTTATGTTAGCGGCGAAGAATCAGTTAAGCAAACTAAAATGCGCGCTGACCGCTTGGCTGTGACGGGTTCTGAAGATTTTTATATCGTCAATCAGATTGATCTGATGGCGATTCAGGAATACATTCACAAGTTGACTCCTCAGGTTGTAGTCATTGATTCGATCCAGGTGGTTTATCATCCGGAAATCACGTCGAGCCCAGGCAGCGTAAGCCAGGTAAGAGAGTGTGCTTCGCTTTTAACGCATTTGGCCAAGGCCAAAGGAATTGCCTTGTTTATCATCGGGCATGTGACCAAAGAAGGAACAATTGCCGGGCCGCGAGTGTTGGAACATATTGTGGATACGGTTTTGTATTTTGAAGGCGAGCGCTACACGTCTTATCGCATTTTGCGCAGTATGAAAAACCGTTTTGGATCAACCAATGAAATGGGTGTTTTTGAAATGACGTCGGAAGGGCTCAAAGAAGTTTCCAATCCGTCGGAGATTTTTCTTTCAGAACGAGCGAAACAGTCCCCTGGGTCTGTGGTGGTTCCCATTTTAGAAGGAACGCGGCCTTTTCTTGTTGAGATCCAAGGGCTAGTGAGCCGATCCAGTTTTGGAATCGTTCGTCAGAAAGCGCAAGGGTTTGATCCGAATCGTTTAGCGATGCTGGTCGCGGTTTTGGAAAAACGACAAGGGCTCAATTTGTATGACAAAGATATTTTCTTGAATGTCGTCGGTGGTGTGAGGATCATGGACCCAGCCGCAGATTTGGCTGTTTCGATGGCAATCGCCTCAGCCCTTTTGGATAAAGTCATGGCTTTTGATACGGTGGTCTTTGGCGAGGTTGGCTTGTCGTCGGAAGTCAGAAGTGTCAGCCAGATTGCCATACGAATTCAGGAAGCGGAAAAGTTAGGATTTAAAAAATGTATTTTGCCACAGAACAATATGAAGTCTCGTCAGGAGATCAAATCCAAGCGAATGGAAATTGTTCCAGTGGCGACGGTGCAGGAAGCTTTGAAAGAATTGACAGGGTAGCTCTGGACGCTGCGCAACCCATTCGTTCACACGAACACCGTCTCCACTAGAATGAAAAAACTGTCTGAAGACGGTGTCCGGAGTTCACTCATGAATTGCCCAGCATCTAGTTTATAACCGAATGATCGGAATTATTAAAAGGAGCCCTTATGAGTCTGTTCTTTATTCGTACATTCTTCTGGATTGTCTCGACGTTGCTTGGTTATTATTTGGGAACCATGACCGGATATCCTTGGTTGGGATTATCTTTGGGGGCATCCGGAGGATTATTTCTCATTGTGATTGAGGGGAGTCTCCGACGGGTCTCGGTGCGTGGACTGACCAGCATGGTGTTTGGGTTGTTGTTAGGGCTTTTTATGGCTAATCTCATTTCAAGCATTTTGTCAATTTTGCCTTTGGATGAATTTATCCAATCGGTCTCAAACGTTGTGTTGATTCTGGTTTTTTCTTATTTAGGTGCGGTCATGGCGCTTCGTGGAAAAGATGAATTTCATTTGATCATTCCCTATGTGCGTTTTCGACGAGAGGATTCTCATGAAGGATTAACGTTGCTCGATACCAGCGCCATCATTGATGGGAGAATTGTGGACATTTATAAAACCAACTTTTTTTTAAACCGTCTGGTGGTTCCCCGATTTGTTCTGCAAGAATTGCAAAAACTTTCGGATTCGGAAGATCCAAACAAGCGCCAACGCGGCCGACGAGGAATGGAAATTTTGCGCAATATGCAGAAAGACCCGACTATCGATTTGAGGATTCACGAAGATGAAGTCCCTGGATATCCAGAAGTGGATGCCAAGTTGATTCGTCTAGCCAAAATCATGGATGCACGGATTTGTACCACGGATTATAACTTGAGCCGTGTGGCTACCATTCAGGGAATCACATTGTTGAATATCAATGATTTGGCCAATGCGGTCAAGATTGCAGTTTTCCCGGGAGATGAAATTGAAGTGAAGTTGACGAAAGAGGGGCGCGAACGAGATCAAGCTGTAGCTCACACGGATGATGGAACGATGATTGTTGTCAGTGATGCTCGCCATTTGATTGGTAAAAAGGTGATGGTGGTAATCAACTCCGTTCTGCAGACCCAGGGTGGGAAGATGATCTTTGCAAAGGTGAAGGGATGAGCACTCAAGCTGTGATCGTCGCTGCAGGAGGCGGGAAGCGACTCCAATCCAACATTCCTAAGCCCCTGATTTCTCTTCATGGAAAACCATTGATTGTTTTCTCTCTCGAGTGTTTCGACCAATCTCCTTTGATTAAAAGTATCATTGTCGTCACTCAGCCGATTTTTATGGAGGAAATGAAGACATTGGTTCAAAAGTATGGCATTCAAAAGGAAGTTCGTTTTGTGGTGGGGGGAGAAACGCGCAAAGATTCGGTTTACAACGGCTTAGAGGCGCTTGACCCAGCAACAGAATACGTTGTTGTCCATGACGCGGCCCGACCATTCCTCTCTCGAGAAATTCTTGAAGAAGCCCTTCGACTTTGTTATGCTGGGCAAAGTGTCGTTGTGGCGGTCCCGGTCAAACCGACGATCAAGCGCGTTAAAGGAGCTTCTTTAGAAATTGTAGAGACGTTAGATCGTTCGGAATTATGGGAAGCGCAGACACCGCAAATTTTTAAGAAAGATGTCTTGATCAAGGCGCATCGTCAAGCGGCTGCTGGGGTTGCCACTGATGATGCTGCACTTGTTGAAAAACTGGGGCTGCCAGTCAGAATTTTTCCCGGAGAGTATCGGAATATCAAAATCACGACTCCCGAGGACGTGAAAATTGGGGAAGGGTTATTGTAAAATGTTTCGAGTTGGTATGGGATATGATGTTCACGGTTTTGTAGCAGGACGCAAACTCATTTTAGGTGGGGTTGAGATTCCGCACCCGTTAGGACTTGATGGTCATTCGGATGCGGATGTTCTTCTTCATGCGATTTGTGACGCTCTTTTGGGTGCGGTGGGGCAGGGGGATATTGGCGAACACTTCCCCAATACCGACGAGCAGTACCGCAATATTTCTAGTTTGAAGCTTCTCTCTCAGGTGAGAAAAATCGTTGAAGAAGCAGGGTATTTGATTAATAATGTTGATGCTGTGATTCTGGTGCAGGAGCCCTCCTTGAAGAGTTTCAAGCCTCAGATACGCAAAAAGATTGCAGAAGAATTAAAAATTTCTGAAGGTGATATCAATATCAAGGCCACAACCAATGAAGGGTTGGGATTCGTGGGCAGAAAAGAAGGCATTGCGGCTTATGCCGTGGTTTCTTTATTGAGGAATAAAAATTGATGTTTTGGATTATCCTTTTATTTTTAATTGTCGGTGCGGTTTTAGCCGTTTCCATTCTTTTCGACGATGAGATCCGTTCAACAAGAGAGCGTGATCCGGCTGCTCGGAGCACATTGGAAATCCTTCTTCTTTATCCAGGTCTTCATGCGTTGATTGGGCATCGCATCACCCATTTTTTGTGGAAAAAGGGTGTGCCATTTTTGCCGCGCGCCATTTCTCAGGTTGTGAGATTTTTTACAGGTGTGGAAATTCATCCCGGTGCCCAGATCGGCAAAAGCCTTTTTATCGACCATGGGATGGGTGTTGTGGTGGGTGAAACAAGCATCATTGGAAACAATGTGACGTTGTTTCAGGGCGTGACCTTGGGAGGAACGGGAAAAGAAACTGGAAAACGTCACCCAACTTTGGGCAATGATGTGGTTGTGGGTGCGGGTGCCAAAATTTTAGGAAATATCACCATCGGAGACAATTCTTATGTCGGAGCTAATGCCGTCATTCTACGCAATGTCCCACCTAACTCAACGGTGGTAGGAGTTCCCGGCCATATCACCCGACAAGACGGGAAGAAGATTGATCTTTTGATGGATCACGTCCATGTGTCGGATCCCATGATGCAAAATATGAAAGAGCTGCTTCGACGAATCAAAGCGCTAGAGGAAAAGGCCAAAGGAGTGGAAGAGCCCTCGACATTTTCAGATCCAGAAATCTAATTTGTCTCTCGCCGATATCGTTATGCCGATTCGCATTTATAATTCTCTCACCAAAACCAAAGAAGAATTTCGTCCCGTAGGAGAGAAGTCTTTGACGATGTATTCGTGTGGGGTGACAGTCTATGACCGTTGCCATATTGGCCATGCTCGGAGTCTTTACATTTTTGAAGTGATCCGACGGTATCTTAAATATCGTGGATATCAGGTTAAATTCGTTCGTAATATCACAGACATCGATGACAAAATCATCAATAAGGCCAAGGAGCTTAAGAAGGATTGGCAAGAGGTCGTTCAAGAAAATATCGACGCTTATTACAAAGATTTGCAAGATCTAGGGATCCCGCCGGCGGATATTGAGCCTCGAGCCACTGAGAATATTGAAGACATTCAGCATGATATTCAAGGTCTCATCGCGCGCGGGATGGCCTACGAGATCGACGGAGATGTTTATTTTAAGGTTAGAGCGTTTGCGGATTACGGAAAACTTTCCGGACAAAGTATTGAGAAAATGTTGGAGGGGGTCAGGATTGAGCCGAATGAAAAGAAAAAAGATCCGCTCGACTTTGCTCTCTGGAAGAAATCTACCGATGAAGAACCAGGGTGGGAGAGTCCATGGGGACGAGGCCGACCCGGATGGCATATTGAATGCTCTTGCATGAGTCGTAAGCACTTGAAGACTGATACCTTGGATATTCACGCGGGTGGCCGGGATTTGATTTTTCCGCATCATGAAAATGAAATTGCACAAGCCGAAGGTTTGACCCAAAAGCCTTTTGCCAATTATTGGATTCATCATGGGCTTCTGACGATCAACAATCAGAAAATGGCGAAATCGTTGGGGAATTTCATTACGATTCAGGATGTCCTTAAACGATATTCACGTGACATTTTAAAATTGGCGTTTTTACAGTCTCATTATGCGAGTCCTTTGGATTTCTCGTGGGAAAAGATGGAAGAGATCAAGCATTCGTATGAGCGAATTGAGCGGGTTTGGGAGCGGGTGGTGAGGGAATTTGGAGGTTCTTTTGCGGCTATGGCTGGACAACAAGGGGCGGGACATTTTGTAGATTTCCGACGACGATTTGAAGAAAGCATGAACGATGACTTCAACACGGCTGAAGCATTGGCGACGGTGTTTGATATGGTCAAAGAGCTTAATCGCATTTTTGAAGGAACAGATCCGATGAAGCAATTCGTGCTCAGTTATGGCATTCGAGAGCTTAAAGAGATGTTTGAAATTTTTGGTCTGGATCTTTTTAAAAAAATAGCGACTCAGCAGAGCTTGTCTTCCGACGAACAAGATCTTTTGAATCAACGTCAACAAGCCCGAGCTGAGAGGAATTTTAAGCGTTCCGATGAGATCCGTCAGGCTTTGCAGTTGAAAGGAATCCTCGTCGAAGATTCTAAGGATGGACAACGATGGCGAAAAATTTAGCGGGCAAATTCATCACTCTCGAAGGGTCAGAAGGATCCGGCAAAAGCACGCAATCGGCGTTGCTTGAAAAATATCTGAAGGATAAAGGGTATTCTGTATTGTTGCTCCGAGAGCCGGGTGGGGTATCGATCAGCGAAAATATTCGTTCCATGCTTCTTAATGTGAAAAATACGGCGATGAGCAAGGAGTGTGAAACACTTCTTTATATGGCGGCACGTGCTCAGCTCGTTGAGGAAATCATTCGTCCAGCTCTTGAAAAAAGAACGATTGTCATTTGCGATCGGTTTCTAGATTCCACCCTTGTTTATCAAGGCTATGGTCATGGGATCGACTTGAAGCTGATTGAATGTGTGGGAGAATTTGCAACCCAAGGTATTAAACCTGATTTGACGTTTCTTTTTGATATTGATAGTGCGCAGGGACTTTCCAGGATCCAGCGAGCGAAAGATCGGATTGAGTTGCGATCTTTGGATTATCACAATCGTGTTCGCCAAGGATACTTGGCGTTGGCTAAGAAAGAACCCAAGCGGATCAAGGTGATCAATGTCAACGAATCCAAAGAGAAGATCTTTGAAAAAGTGAAAAGCCATGTCGACCGCGTCTTGTGAACCGCATGAATTGATCAGTGACGATGTGCTCAAGCGTTTCTCTGCATTTATCAAGAGCAAAAAACTCGCACACGCCTATTTATTTGAGGGACTTCAGGGAAGTGGAAAGACGGCAACGGCGTTGGCCATTGCCAGGATGATCAATTGCGAGAAGGAAACTCTTTGCAATGAATGTCCGTCTTGCCGCAAGATCCAAAGTGCCAATCATCCCGACGTCGTTTTAATTGCCGCTGAAGAAGGCGAGTCTATTAAGATCGAAGACGTCCGGCAGATGATTGGTCGTAGCCAGCTTAAACCTTTCGAAGCCAATTATAAAATATTCATTCTGCAGGACATCGAAAATTTGAGTCTCGAGGCGAGCAATGCGTTGTTGAAAACTTTGGAAGAGCCCACAGCTCAGACTATTGTTTTTTTAACCACCTGTGTCGAAGAAAAAGTTTTACCAACGATTCGGTCTCGCTGCCAGATGGTCAAGTTTTCAGCACCATCTTATCAGGAGGTGGTGGAATATTTGCAGAAGACGCAGGATTTGGATTTAGAAAAGGCTCATTTCCTGGCTCATTTTTCTCAAGGGTACCCTGGCCGCGCCGTCGAGCTCTACAGGGGAGGAATCTTTGACAGAAAGAATGAAATGATTGATAATATAGTCCTTCAAAGAGAAAATGGTGCGTATCTTAAGAAAATCTTGGGTAATCAAGAGAAGGTCAAAGAGACATTGAATCTTCTTTTGAGTTGGTTTCGAGATTTGATGGTCCTTAAAAGTGGTGCTCAAGAAACGCGCATTGTTCATCGGGACCGGTTAGCGGAGCTTCTGGAATTGAAATCGCAATATTCCTTTCATCAGCTTGAGGAGATCGTCGACCAGATCACCAACGCCATGAACATGCTTATGGAAAATTTCAACGTGAAGATTGCGTTTACGTTGCTTCAGGAGAAAATATGGGTAAGGTCGTAGAAATTCATCTGGGCGAATATCGAGGGTCGCATTTTTTCGATTTGCACGATGTAGACTGCCAGCAGGGGGAAGAAGTGATTCTGGAGGTTGATCGTGGCATGGAATTTGGGAAAGTGCTTTCTAATCCCCAAGCGGTCTGCACAGGCAAGACTGAGGCGGTGGAAGGAAAGGTCATTCGCAAAGTCACCGAAGGTGATCGTAACCAGATTACGAATAATCGTCTCAAAGCTCAAGAGGCGATCTCTCAATGCTTTCGAAAAGTGATCGACCGCAAATTGGACATGCAGATTGTCAAAGCCGAATATGCATTTGATTGTAGCAAAGTCATTTTTTATTTTTTAGCAGACGGCCGTGTGGATTTTCGTAACCTCGTCAAAGATTTGGCCAAGATCTTTCATGTCCGCATTGAGTTGAAACAGATTGGCGTCCGAGACAAGGCCAAAATTGTCGGAGGATATGGTGTTTGCGGTCGAGAACTGTGCTGTTCGTCTTTCTTAAAAGGTTTTCATCCATTGTCGATCAAAATGGCCAAGACCCAAAATTTGCCGTTGAATCCGTCGAGGATTTCCGGAGTTTGCGGACGGATCAAATGTTGTATGGCTTATGAGTTTATGGTCTATAAAGAGCTCGCCAAGAATCTTCCTTTTGTCGGAGATAAGGTCGCCACTGCCGAAGGCAAGGGGAAGGTCATCGATGTCAATATCCTTAAAAAATTGGTGATGGTCGATATGGGAGAAGGGAAAATTGTGAAGGTTGCTTACGATGGCAAAGAAGAATAAATTTTATCTCACCACTCCCATTTATTACGTCAACGACAAGCCGCACATCGGTCATGCGTATACGACGATTCTAGCTGACGTGTTAGCGCGTTATCATCGTTCTGCTGGGGATGAGGTGTTTTTCTTGACGGGTCTCGACGAGCATGGCCAAAAGGTCCAACAGGCGGCCGAAAAACGAGGAGTTCCGCCGCAGCAGCATTGCGATGAGATGGCGCCGCGGTTTATTGAGCTCTGGCAGCGGTTGAATATCCAATACGACGATTTTGTTCGCACAACGCAGGATCGGCATAAAAGTGTGGTGCAGGCGTGTCTTAAAATGCTTTTTGATAAAGGCGAAATTTATACATCGGAATATGAAGGTTCGTATTCCGTCGCTGAAGAGCGATTCATTACCGAGACGGAAGTGAAGTCGGGCCAGTTTCGGGATGTGAAGACGCTCAAAGAGAAAAATTATTTTTTTCGGATGGGCAAGTATCAGCAGCAACTCATCGACTACATCGAAAAGAATCCGGAATTCATTTTGCCAGAGACCCGTCGGAATGAAATTTTGGGATTCTTGAAGCAGCCTTTGGGAGACTTGTGCATTTCTCGTCCTAAGGCGCGTTTGAGTTGGGGGATTGAGCTTCCTTTTGACAAAGATTATGTGACCTATGTTTGGTTTGATGCGTTGGTCAATTATATTTCGATTCCTGGATACACTACAGACAAAGAAAAGTTTGGCCACTGGTGGCCGGCAGACCTTCATTTGATTGGGAAAGATATTCTTACGACTCACGCGGTGTATTGGTCGACGATGTTGTTTGCATTAGGATTGCCGTTGCCTAAAACAATTTTTGCTCATGGATGGTGGTTGATAGGAGAGACCAAAATGAGCAAGTCATTGGGGAACGTAGTTAACCCCTTAGATTTGATTGATCAGTATGGCGTGGACGCGGTGCGATATTACTTGATGGCGGAAATGGTGCTAGGACAAGATGCCAATTTTACTCCGGAATTATTTATCCGACGGTACAATAATGATTTGGCCAATGATTTTGGGAATCTTTTGAATCGCATGAGTGGGTTGATTACCAAGCATTTTGAAGGAAGTGTTCCAGCGGCAGGCCAAGCCACAGAAGCTGAGCAAGAAATTATGGAGTATGGACAAAAACTTCCATCAGCTGTCAAAGCCAATATTGATCAAATGAAAGTTCAAACCGCGGTGGATGAAATCATGGGGATTGTCCGCAAAGTGAATGCTTATGTCGAGAAACAAGCTCCCTGGAGTGAGATGAAGAAGGGCAACAAAGAGCGCGCTGGAACAATCCTGTACATAGCGACGGAAGCGTTAAGAATTGCGGCGGTGTTGCTACAACCGATCATGCCAGTGAAAGCTGTAGAGGTTTTGGACGTTTTGGGTGCGGTGGATTCTAAGCCTCAATGGGGGCTCTTGAAATCAGGAACAGTGCTCAAATCCCATTCGGCACTTTTCCCAAGGATTGAGGTCAAATAAATCACGATGTCTCCTCCCACCATCCAATGGCTTAACGGTCGTGTCAAGCTCATCGACCAAACTCAACTTCCCAATGAACTCAAATACATCATTTGTCGAGACGTCGAGGCGTTATGGCAGGCGATCCGTCGGTTGAGCGTGCGTGGTGCCCCGGCCTTGGGTGTGGCTGCAGCCTTTGGCGTTTTACTTGGTATCAAAACATTCCGCGGAAATAATCGACGAAAATTTGAAGAACATATCAAAAAAGTCAGTGCGTACTTAGCAAGTTCGCGCCCGACCGCTGTGAATCTTTTTTATGGGCTGGAAGAGATGAAAAAGGTTGTGGCCGTTCATCCGTCAGCGTCTGTTGCACAATTGAAGAAGCATCTGCATCAGAGAGCAATGGAGTTGTATGAAGAGGATAGACGTGTTTGTCGTCGGATGGGAGATTTTGGAGCTGAATTGATTCGCTCTGGCGATCGTGTGATGACCGTATGCAATGCAGGAGCGCTTGCGACGGTCGATTATGGAACGGCATTAGGTGTCATGTATTCGGCCAAACGAAAGGGAAAGAAATTCTCGGTCTATGCCTGTGAAACACGACCACTTTTGCAGGGCGCGCGGTTGACCGCTTGGGAACTTTTAAGAGGTGGCATTGATACAACCTTGATTTGCGACAATATGGCAGCCACGCTCATGAAGCAAGGGAAAGTGGACCGGATTTTTGTCGGAGCTGATCGGATTGCGGCTAATGGGGATACGGCCAATAAGATTGGAACATATAATTTGGCGGTCTTGGCCAAGCATCATAAAATTCCTTTCTACGTCGTGGCTCCGTTATCGACAGTTGATTTTAAGACCAAAAGCGGGAAACAAATTCCAATCGAAGAGCGCCACTCATCGGAAGTGACTCATTTCGGCCAGCGCCTTACAGCACCTTTGAAAGTGAAAGTCTATAATCCGGCGTTTGATGTGACTGACCATCAATTGATTACTGGAATTGTGACAGAAAAAGGTGTCATCTGTCCGCCATTTGAGAAGAATATTAAGAAATATGCCTTCAACTCTCGCTAATCTCGGCGAATTTGGCTTGATCGACTGGATCAAGAAGATTGCTCCAACGACACGCGACGTCATCAACGGCATCGGCGATGATACAGCCGTTTTGAAGACGAGCGTTGGAAAGTATCTTTTATTGACGACGGACATGTTGATTGAAGGTTCACACTTCACTCGACGAATGGATCCCCAAAGAATTGGTCACAAGGCATTAGCCTGCAATATCAGTGACATTGCTGCGATGGGAGGGATTCCGAAGTTTGCCGTGGTTTCTTTGGGAGTGCCGTCCACCCTTAATGGTTCATTTGTGAAGAATATTTACCAAGGCATGAACCGTTTGGCTAAGAAATTTAATGTTTCGATTGTCGGTGGAGATACCAATAAGAGTCCGCACATTGTGATCAATGTGGCGTTGACCGGAGAGGTGAGTCGAGAAAATTTTGTTTTGCGCAAAGGCGCTCGCCCAGGAGACAAAATTTATGTCACCGGTCCGCTGGGAGGATCATTTCAAAGCGGCAAGCACCTTTTGTTTATTCCCCGAGTGAAAGAATCTCAACTCTTAGTGAAAAAGAGTAAGCCATCGTCGATGATTGATATCTCCGACGGATTGGCTGCGGATTTGAATCATATTTTAAAACACAGCGGAGTGGGAGCGATTCTCGAAGAAGAAAACATTCCCTGTGCGCCAGGAGCTCAATTGGATCAGGCTCTTTACGAGGGAGAAGATTTTGAATTGTTGTTTACGCTTTCGTCAAAGAAAACGACAAAGTTTGATTGCATTGGCGAGATCGTTGCTCGATCAGGAATATGGCTCAAAGATAAAAAAGGAAAATTAAAGAAAATTTCAGCAAAAGGTTTTCGGCATTTTTAGATTTCATTAATTGTTTGGTTGGAGTAACTCTTTTGTTCACACGAACACCGTCTCTGCTAGAATTGAAAACTTTATTGAAGACGGTGTTCGGAGTTCACTCAGGAATTACTCCAACCAAGTAGATAAAAATATCATGACACATTCCTTCGAATTCATTTCCCAACATCCTGATGAAACGATACAATTGGGAAAAAGGCTCGCCAAATATCTTCGTCGAGGAGACATTGTCTGCCTCGAAGGCGACTTGGGAACGGGAAAAACCACGTTGACCAAAGGCATCGCCCAGGGATTGCGAGTGACTTCCGAATATATTCATAGCCCCACATTTGTTTTGATGAACATTTATGAGGGAAAAATTCCTCTTTATCATTTTGATTTCTATCGCCTGGAAGATCCTCATCAAATTGCAGCCATTGGTTATGAAGAATTTTTGTACGGGCGGGGAGTTGCAGTGATTGAATGGGCTGAACGTCTGGGAGAATTGACCCCGCAAGCACGATTGGAAGTGAAAATTTCTCATCAAGGAGAAAATTCCCGCAAATTTGAATTTTTTGCTCGCGGAGACCGATACCAGCAATTGTTAAAAATGGTTTTATAAAATACAAGCGGGTGACGCGATTTATATATGAATATTCTAGCGATCGACACATCAACATCTTATTTGAGTCTTGCCGTTGGGAAAGACAATAAAGTTTTAAACTCCTCCAATGTCTTGCTTGAGAAAGTTCTTTCTTCATCGATCATTGATCGCATTGATAAAATTTTAAAAAAATCGCGATTGACGCTTTCTAAAATTGATGGTTTTGCGGTTGGTTTGGGGCCGGGCTCATTTACGAGTCTGCGCATTGGTCTTTCAACAATCAAGGCCTTTGCATTTTCTCTTGATAAGCCCATTGTTGGAATCCCGAGTCTTGATTTGATTGCGCAAAATGTCGCTCAACCAAAAAATGAAGGAATGCAAATTTGCGTTTTGTCAGACGCTCGACGATCGTTAGTTTATTCATGCCTTTATCAAGTGAACGGCAGAGGTCTGAAAAGTGTGATGCCTTATCATTTGTCTCCTCTAGAAGATGTGCTTTCTCGAATTAAAGGGGATGTCATGTTTGTGGGAGATGGGGCGTTGCTTTATAAAGAGCAGATCAAAAAGGTTCTCTCTCCTCAACAGATAACTTTTGCGAATGAACGTCAATCGCGTCCAGAAGCTAAGAATCTTCTTTTGTTGGCTTGTGACCGTTTCTCAAAAAGTAAGATCGACGATGTTCGAAAATTGTTTCCTTTATATCTTTATCCGGAAGACTGTCAGGTTGACAAAAAATCCTTAAGTCAGAAATTAGGAAGAAAAATATGAATTCGAATGCGTTGAGCTGGGCCGAAATTGATTTGAAAGCCGTTCGCCATAATTATCAACAGCTTAAAAAATTTGCGGATCGACGATCTTGTGAAATTTTAACGGTGATCAAAGCCGATGCGTACGGACATGGCATGTTGCAAATCGCCCAAGAACTCAATGACCTCGGAGTCCAAATTTTTGGTGTTTCCAATGTTGAAGAAGGGATGGCTTTGCGGAAAGCTGGCATTCGTCAGAAAATTTTATTATTTGAAAGCACTTTGCCATTTTTGGCCAAATCGATTGTCGACTATCAATTGACCCCAACGATTTGTACGTTGCCTTTGGCTTCGGCTATCAATGATTATGCGAAAAAGAAAAAACAGAAAGTCGCTATTCATGTCAAGATTGACACGGGCATGACGCGCCTTGGTTTGTCTGGTCATCAGGTGGAAGAATTTTTGCATCAATTGAGTCAATTCAATAATCTTTCGCTGGAAGGAATTTATACACATCTGCCGATGGCCGACAGTCATCGAGAATTTACTCATCGACAAATCCAGCAGTTTGAAAAGTTGGTTTCAAAATTGCAAAGTCAAGGATACCATTTCCGATATATCCATGCGGCTAATAGTATGGGATTGGTAGGCTATGAAACACGTCTTTTGAATTTGGCGCGTTCCGGACTGATGCTTTATGGTCTTTATCCGCACGCGTCGTTGGTGAAAAAAATTGTCCTCAAACCCGCGATGAGTGTCAAATCCCAAATCATTTATTTTAAGGATATCCCTCGAGGTCAAGGCATTAGTTATGGTCACAGTTTCAAGGCGCATCGTCCAATGACTGTGGCCACATTACCTATTGGATATCAAGAAGGGTATTTCAGAGTTCTTTCTAATCAGGCGCATGTTCTTATTCAAGGTAAACGATGCCCTGTTATTGGAAGAGTGACCATGGATCAGATTATCGTTGATGTCTCAGAAGTCAAGAATCCCAAATTAGGTATGCCTGCCGTCATCCTCGGACAACAAGGCCGAGAAAATATTTCCGTTGATGAGCTCGCGCGTCATGCTCAAACAATCAGCTATGAAATTGTTTGTAGTTTAGGAAGCCGTCTGACGAGAATTTGCAAAGGTTAACCCTCCTGCCTGCCAGTGCCTATCTTGTTTTCTAAAAATTCATATGTTAGTCTTTGATTGAGCACAGAACATATTTTAAGCGGAGGCGTTTATGAAAATGATCCGAAGAGTTGCACTTTATTTAGTGGTTTTTGGTATTTGGCTTGGCGCAGCAGCACCGTCACACAGTGAGGGGCCAGGAAATGTGAGGGCTAGAATTGTTCAAGTCCGGGCAGCGCCCTTCATTTTTAACCCCGTCCTCGAAACCCATGCGAAGATTAGGGTAAGCTGTTCCGTTCTAGATAAATCTGTTCTGAAATTGCTTATCAATGACCGGCAGATAGGTGGTTCGGTTACCCTTTGGCCGGAAAGCGAAGATGTCGTTTCTTTTGTTGTGCCGGCAACGCATCCTTTGAGACGAGGAGATACCGTTAAAGCTGTGTTAACTTACTGGTCACAGCCTCAAGCCGCAGGGGAACGCCGTGAATTAATGAGTAATCAGGTAATTGTTGGGGAAGTACATCCACCGGTGGAGATCATTAATGCTGAAGACGAATTTTGGGGCGGGTAGTTCTTACCCAAACTTCCATTTGACCAGCCACAACGCCAATCCCAGAAATACCAGCGGGGCTAACCAGGCCGCCAAAAGTGGGGGGAAAAGTCCGCCTTTTCCTAACGCCAACCCCACGGCGTTGCAAACGTAATAAAGAAACCCAATCCCAATTGCGAGACCGAGAGAGCTGAAGGTCTGCGCTCGTCGCCGACCCGCGGCCATCAACGTCAATGGCAGTCCCGCCAAAACAATGACGAGTGTTCCCCACGGAAACGCAATCTTTTGGTAGAGATCAACCCACAGATTATTGATCGCTCGTTGCGCACCGCTGTTGGAAAAACGGGTGATATAGCCATAGAGCTGTTTGATATTCATGGCGTTGACATTCAAGCGTTGGCTTAAAAAGTCATCGGGGTCTTCCTGCACATCTAAGAATTTTTCTTGATAAACGCGGACCTTTGTTGGTTGGTCTACGGTTTGTGAAAACTCGGTCACATGACATTGTGTGCATTTCCAGGCGATTCCGGTCCATTCCGCGCTGAGGCCAACAGTTTTGTTCCTGACATTTTGATTTTCATCGTAATCAATGATCGTGAGTCCGCGAATCTCATATGTCGCAGGATCAAACGAATCAAGAAAATACAGGCGGTTTTGAGTGCCATAAAATGTGAGGTTCTGAATTCTAGCCTGTTTTTTGCGTGCGCGATCAGCCTCGAGCATCAGATGTTTATCGCGAATTTGTTTTGCTGTTTCTTCGGCGTAAGGAACATATCGTTCATTAATAAAAAAGATCATAGCGGAAACGATCAAAGCAAAACAAATCGCAGGTTTGGTGATTTGCCAAAAATGCAATCCACTCGAACGCAAGACGATGACTTCATTATGACTATTGAGAACTGTGAAGGTAAAAAGGACGGCAATCAAGCAGGCAATGGAAGATGTC
>JANLHA010000149.1 GCA_024653845.1 Candidatus Omnitrophota bacterium
GCAATGGCGAGCGTTTCATGCACCTCTTTCGAAATCGATCCATAGCTCATCGCGCCTGTCGCGAAACGCGTCACGATCGACGACGCAGATTCCACTTCACTAATAGGAACGGACGCGCCTTTTTTGAATTTGAGAAGTCCGCGAATACTCGCCAAATTGGTTTCCGCAGAATTGATCAATTGCGCATAATTTTTATAAATCTGATAATTCCCGACGCGAACGGCATGTTGCAAAAGCGCAATCGTCTTGGGATTCAACTGATGGTGCTCGCCATCTCGTCGCCAATAATATTCACCGCCAATATCCAACATGTGGTCATAGACATTTTCTTCCGGATAAGCCACCTTGTGTCGACGAAGCACTTCTTCAGCGACCGTTTCAATCCCAATACCTCCGATTCTCGATGGTGTAGCAGTAAAATACTTTTCAATCAACTCTTGACCTAACCCCACAGCTTCAAAAATTTGCGCCCCACAATAAGACTGGATCGTCGAAATTCCCATCTTCGAAATGATTTTAAAAAGCCCCTTACGCGTCGACTTCACAAAATTATAAACCGCTTTTTCATAGATCAATTCTTTGGGATAAAGACCTTTTTTCAACTCGCTTTCAATGGTTTCAAAGGCAAGATAAGGGTTGACGCAATTGGCACCGTATCCGATCAACACCGCAAAATGATGCATCTCTCTCGCTTCACCAGTTTCAACAACCAAGCTCACGCGCGTGCGTGTTCCTTGACGAATCAAATGATGATGAAGCCCCGCACAGGCTAACAACGACGGCATTGGAACGCATTCTCGACTGACGCCGCGATCTGAAAGAATCAAAATGGAATAACCTTTTTCAATGGCTTCATCCGCTCGACAGAACAATTCTTCCAATGCTGTCTCTAATCCCGAAACCCCCTCTTGGACCTGGAAAAGGGTTTTCAGCGTGGTGGCTTTAAGGCTCCCCCTGTTCACATGTCTAACTTTTTCCAATTCTTCATTGGTCAAAATGGGATGAGAAACATGCAAACGATGACAATGCTGCGCGGTTTCTTGAAGCAAATTTCTTTCACCTCCCAACATCACATTCTCAGCCATGATGACTTCTTCACGAATGGCATCGACGGGAGGGTTTGTCACCTGAGCAAAAAGCTGTTTAAAATAATTGAAAAGAAGTTGCGGCCGACGACTCAATACAGCCAACGGCGTGTCAGTTCCCATAGAACCCGTGGCTTCTTCGCCATTGGTCATCATGGGTTCTAAAACGATTTTCAAATCCTCAAGCGTATATCCAAAAGCGCGCTGACGTTCCAAAAGTGTTTTCTGATCCAAGCTATGCACTCTCGATGGGGGCGGCAAATCTTTCACATCAATCAATTGCTCTTTAAGCCATTTTCCGTATGGCTGACGACGAGCGTAAAAACTTTTCAACTCTTGGTCGTCAATGATGCGCCCCTCAACCGTGTCCACCAAAAACATTTTGCCCGGCTGCAGTCGCCCTTTTATCAAAACATTCTCAACAGGAATATTCAACACGCCCGTTTCTGACGCCATGATGACGTGATCATCTTTGGTGACCCATAACCTCGACGGACGAAGGCCATTGCGATCCAAAATCGCGCCCACATAACGGCCATCGGTAAACGTAATCGATGCCGGTCCATCCCACGGCTCCATCAAACAGGAATGATATTCATAAAAATCCTTCTTTTCTTGCGGCATGCTTTCATGTCCAGTCCAAGCTTCGGGAATCATCATCATAATGGCATGCGGCAAAGAACGCCCCGACAACACCAGCAACTCTAAAACATTGTCAAAAACTGCGGAGTCGCTTCCATGCGGAACGACGACGGGAAAAGTTTTCTGAAGATCTTCACCAAAAACTTCCGAGGCAAATTGCAACTCGCGAGCTCGCATCCAATTGATATTCCCCCGCAGCGTATTGATCTCTCCGTTATGAGCGATCATCCGATAAGGATGAGCCAACGCCCAGCTCGGAAACGTATTCGTACTATAGCGAGAGTGAATCATGCCAATGGCCGAAACAAGCGTCGGATCCGCCAGGTCAGGGAAAAACTTGTCGACCTGCTCTGCCATGAGTTGCCCTTTATAAACCAAAGTTTTGTTCGAAAGGCTACAGAAATAATAATAACTTTTCTGGGAAAGCGTGGATGCCATGACTTTGTTATACAAACGCTTGCGGATCACATAAAGCTTGCGCTCAAAATCCGAAGAGAGGGTGTCTTTACCAATTCCGATAAAAAGCTGTTTAAATTCCGGCATGGCCGAACGCGCAACGCGTCCGACATTTTGAGGGTGATGAGGAACATTGCGCCATCCCAAAAAACGCTGACCTTCTTCATGGATGAGATGCTCAGTCCACTGTTCAATAATATTGCGGTCCTCAGGGTTCGTCGGTAAAAAGACCAACCCCACACCATATTGCCCTTCTGACGGAAGATCAATGCGCAACTTGGTGCATTCTTTACGCAAAAAAGCATCGGGAACTTGAATCAAAATCCCTGCACCGTCTCCCGTTTCCGGATCGCATCCACATGCCCCGCGATGAGACAAATTCTCAAGAATGGCAATCGCGTTACGGACAATGTCATGAGATTTTTTCCCTTTCAAATTAACAATGAACCCAACACCGCAAGCATCATGCTCAAAAGCAGGGTTATATAAACCTTGTTTTTCTTGGGGTGAAAAAGGCGCGCCCATGATTCTTTAACCTCAACAATTATTTTTGATGAAAGAATTGATAAAATTCGAAATCATATATTAACTTTTTTAATCTCAAAAATCAAAGAAAATTTAGGCTATATACGGTACTGATTTGTAATAGGAAGTCGCCAATCTTTACCAAAAGCCCTTGAGGTGACCTTAACCCCAGGAGGCGCCTGACGGCGCTTGTATTCGCTCTGATCAACCAAACGAATGACCTTGCGGGCCAAATCGTCATCATGCTTCAACGTCCGGCGAATCTCTTGAAGCGAGTGATGCTCTTCCACATACGCCTCTAAAATGGGGTCCAAAACAGAATAGGCGGGCAGGGAATCTTCATCCTTTTGATTATGACGCAATTCTGCCGTAGGGGCACGATCAATAATGCTTTGCGGAATGAGGCCCGGTTTCTTCTCATTAATAAGCTTCGCCAATTCATAAACTTTCATCTTAGGAACATCTTTGATCACGGCAAAGCCCCCTGACATATCTCCATACAATGTGCAATATCCCACAGCCATTTCACTTTTATTACCGGTCGTCAAGACCAACCAGCCAAATTTATTCGAAAACGCCATCAAAATGTTGCCTCGAATGCGCGCTTGCAAATTTTCTTCCGTCACATTAGCTTGAGCGCCTTCAAAAGGTGTTTTCAAAACACTCAAGTAACTCTTAAAAATGTCTTGAATGGG
>JANLHA010000017.1 GCA_024653845.1 Candidatus Omnitrophota bacterium
ATAAAAAGCATAGCAACCTTATCGACTGGATTTGTGAAGTTTTGGGCTCTCGTTGGGTAGAGAATGCTTTCAAAAATCGACTTTGCCATCGTTTAGCAGAATTTTATTCTATTCATACATTGCTCTATCGTATCCAATCGTTATTTCCTGCAGATCAATTTATCTTTTATCCTCGAGTTAATGTGCAATTGTATCAAGACATGAAAAATCTCGTAGAGGACGCGGGAGGTCAGCTTTTTGAGATCCAAAAGTTTCGTTTGTCTTGGCGGTCACGATGGATCAGTTGGATAGAAAATGCAGTTCAGGAGATTTATGTTCTCCTTATCATTTTGGTTCAATGGGGGGGCAGTTTATTGCTGCTGGCACATAAAAAGAGGAGCAAAAAGCCCGTTAAAGATTATCAATTAGCAATTTTGGTCATTGCCCCTCAAAGGCAATTGAATCCTAATCAGCGCCGGGCTGATTTTTTAGTGGATGATCGCAAAGTTTTTTCAAAAGATACAATTTATTTTACCCAGACTGACTTGACAGAAGTTCAAAAAGAAGCTCTTAAAAATTTGGGCAATTCTTATGCCGTCCCCAGAGCCAAAGATTTTTTTGGAGGTTTCACTTGGTGGAACAAGCTTTTAGGCAAAGCCCTTCTATTTAGAAATTTATTAGCGTATGAAGAAATTAAATTGACTTACATAGTTTTATCCAGATATCTCATATGGAAGGAAGTTCTTTCTCAATTTCGAATTGGTCATTTTGTAACTCACTGTGATTTTGGTGCCCCCCATATTGGCCGTAATATTGCTTTGCAACAAGCAGGAGTACAAACATGGTATTTTACAGACGCGGTCAATTATCCGGGATTGGCCAAAACGAATCCTTATGGAAAACCATGTCGTCATCCTTTCTGGACATATCTAACCTATGACCATTTTGTCACTTGGGCTGACTTTGCTGTAAATTTTTTCTCGAGTCATCCCCAAAGTATTCAAAATTATCATGTGGTTGGATGCTTGTGGGCTTCTTGTTTCCAGACTCCAAAAGAGGAAAACAAGCCATATCAGAAAGAGTTCCTTATCGCTGTATTTGATACTGGCTATACCCTGAATGGCGATGGTTGTTTTGAAGAAGGGATTGCTTTTGCAAAAGATATATTAAAATTGGCTGACGATTTTCCTGACAGTTTGATTTTATTTAAACAAAAGTTTGCCGGTCCAGAACCTTTTTTGAGAACCGATCAAGTCTTAGGACGTCAATTGGTTGAGGAATATCAGAAAATGCAGAGTCATCCACGAATTAAATTTTTATCTCATGAAAAGTCTCCGGCAGAAGTTATTGGTATGAGCGATTTAACCGTTTCATTTCCTTTCACCTCAACTACTTTTGAAGCCTTGAGTATGAATAAATTTGGATTATGGCATGATCCTTGCGATCTCTACAGAAATAGCATGTATGGCCGTACAGGAGAGCTGACAACACACGGTTATGCCCAATTGAAAAATAAAATTGCTGAAATCAAAGATAAAGGTACAAAGAATCTCGATGATATATTTTATGCAAATCCAGAGTTATTTGATCCTTATCATGATGGGAAGGCTTTAGAACGATTTCAAGATCTTTTGTTAACGGAAACGTAAGGAATTTTATGAAGGGAATCATTCTTGCAGGAGGAAAAGGAACGCGATTGTATCCGATCACGAAAGCGGTTTGTAAACAGCTTTTACCGGTTTATGATAAGCCTCTCATTTATTATCCTTTGTCCATCTTGATGTTTGCGGGCATTCGAGAGATTTTGTTAATTTCGACACCCAAAGATCTCCCAAGATTTCAAGATTTGTTTGGTGATGGGAGTGATCTTGGTTTAAAGCTATCTTACGCGGCGCAATCTCGTCCTGCAGGCATTGCGGAAGCTTTTCTGATTGGAGAAAAATTCATTGGTTCTGATTCGGTCTGTTTGATCCTTGGTGACAATATTTTTTATGGCCATGGTTTGCCGGAAATTTTACAAGAGGCCTCGGCGAGCGTTGATCAAGGGGCGGTTGTTCTCGCTTATCCGGTAAGAGATGCCGCAAGATATGGAGTGGTGGAATTCGATCAAGATTTCAAAATTCTATCTCTCGAAGAAAAACCTCAACAGCCCAGATCCAATTGGGCTGTGACTGGGCTGTACTTTTATAATCATGATGTTGTGAAAATCACGCGTGATCTCAAGCCTTCTGCCCGAGGAGAGTTGGAGATTACCGATGTGAATAAAGAATATTTGAGGCGTGGAGCCTTGCAGGTGAAATTGTTAGGGCGAGGATATGCCTGGCTTGATACGGGGACATATGACTCTTTGATTGATTCGGCGATGTTCATTAAGACGATTGAGGAGAGGCAAGGGTTGAAAATTGGATGCGTCGAGGAAGTCGCTTATCGAAAAGGATATATCACAGCTGATCAGCTCAGAATTCTTGCCGGTCGAAGTCGCACGAGCTATAGCGAATATTTATTAAGAATTCTTGAGTAGGGTCGAGATTGATGATCAATCGAGCAAAGGAGAAAGTTATGTTCAAACATAGTGATCTGATTATGCGCACGGTCGAAGAAGGAGACTTGGAGAAAATGCGCAAATTGCGTAATGATCCGTCCACATGGACCATGTTAGAGCATGTTAATTTTATTGATGCTGAGGCCCAGCGACAGTGGTTCCAAAAAATTCGTTCGGCAAGTACAGATCGTCGCTATTATATCCTTTGTGATGATCAAAATGATTTTATCGGAATTGTTCGAAGCGATCAAATTGATCAAGCTAATCGTAGCATCCGGATTGGCGTGGATATTGTTCCTGAATTGCGCGGGAAGGGATTTGGTTCTCGGGCATTTCAATTGTTAAAGAAATTTTGTTTTGACTATTTGAATATGCATCGCGTATGGTTGGCGGTCCTCGAGACCAATAAGGTCGCTTTAGCTTTGTATAAGAAACAGGGCTTTAAAAAAGAAGGTATCTATCGGAGTGCGGTTTTTCGGGACGGAAAATACCTTGATTACATCATCATGTCTATTCTTGAAGATGAATATCGAGCAAAACGTTTATGATTGAAATTTTATGTCTTTTCACTTTCAAAAGTTAGATATTCCTGACCTTGCTCTCATTAAGCCCGAGATCTTTGAAGATGAACGAGGTTTCTTTATTGAAACCTATAAGCGTTCTGACTTTCTTGCTGCCAATATTCAAAGCGAGTTCATTCAAGATAATCATTCCAAGTCGATTGGAAAAGTTTTGCGGGGACTGCATTTTCAACTTCCGCCGCACGTTCAAGCCAAACTGGTGCGTTGCACGCGCGGTGAAATATTTGATGTGGCCGTGGATCTGCGGAGAGGGTCTCCAACTTATGGCAAGCATTGTTCTGTTGTTCTTTCTGAAGAGAACAAGAAGATGTTGTATGTCCCCGTCGGTTTTGCTCATGGTTTTTTTACGTTGAGCCATACCACCGAGGTTTGCTATAAGGTCAGCGCTCTTTATCGTGCTGAGAGCGAACGAGGGATCATGTGGAATGATCAAGATTTGAATATTCCTTGGCCGGAATCTCACCCTGTGCTTTCTCAACGAGATCAGCAATGGCCTGTTTTAAAAGATTTTGATTCACCCTTTACCTATTTTGCAAAGGAAACGCACTGATATGAAAATTCTTGTGACAGGTGGTGCGGGTTTTATTGGATCCAATTTCATTCTTTATTGGATGAAGAATCACCCCCAAGATGACGTTATTAACTTTGACGCGTTGACTTATGCTGGGAATTTGAAGAATCTCTCGTCGATTGAGAATCACTCGCGCTATCGGTTTATTCAGGGTGATATCACGGATTCCGATGTCGTGACTCAAGCGATACAAGGGGTGGAGACCGTTGTGCATTTTGCAGCAGAATCGCATGTGGATCGTTCGATTTTGGGACCAGCCATTTTTACAAAAACAAATATCTTAGGAACCCAGGTTCTTTTGGATGCGGCTTTGGCTGCGGGAGTGAAGCGTTTTCATCATGTGTCGACGGATGAAGTCTTTGGGGCTTTAGAATTGAAAAGCAAGGACAAATTTGACGAACAAACTCCCTATGATCCTCGCAGTCCTTACGCCGCAAGTAAAGCGGCTTCGGATCATTTGGTGCGCGCCTATTTTCATACGTATGGATTGCCGGTGACGATCACCAATTGTTCCAATAATTACGGGCCGTTTCAATACCCTGAAAAATTGATTTCTTTGGCCATCACGAATATTTTGGAAGGTAAAAAAATTCCTGTCTATGGGGATGGATTATATGTACGAGATTGGTTATACGTGGAAGATCATTGTCGGGCCATTGATCTTGTGCTTTCCCAAGCTCAGCCAGGAGAGACGTATTGCGTTGGAGGGCTGACCGAAGACATTTCTAACCGAGACGTGATTAAGCTGATTCTCAAAGATATGGGCAAAGCTGATTCGATGATGGAACCTGTCAAAGACCGACCGGGTCATGATCGTCGCTATGCGATGGATTGGAGTAAAATCCATCGAGAGCTGGGATGGAAGCCTTCGCATGATTTTGAAACGTATTTGAAACAAACCATTGAATGGTATCGTCAAGAGAAGGCTTGGTGGCAACCGATCAAAAGTGGGGAATATCAGAACTATTATCGTGCGCAATATGCCAAATGATTTGTTGTCCAAGAAAGTTGTTATGAACGAAGGTATGAGAAAAAAAGTTGTGATGTTTTGCCCTTACATTGCCGATTCGGTCAGTGCTCGGGTGAACCAAGTTTTAACCAGTCGATGGGTGGGCCAAGGCGCGTTGGTTGATGAGTTTGAAAAAAGCGTCGAGACAAGTTTAAAGATCCCCCATGTTGTAGCACTTAATACGTCGACATCAGCGATCCGATTGGCATTGACTCTTTGTGGGGTGGGGCCAGGAGATGAAGTCATTTCAACACCGATGACTTGCACACAGACCAATCATCCTATTTTGGAACAATTTGCCAAGCCCGTTTTTACAGACATTCAGTATGAAAGTGGCAATATGGATCCGAGAGATATTGAGCATCGCATCACGTCTAAAACCAAAGCCATCCTTTGTGCTCATTGGGGAGGGCAACCTGCCGATTTGGATGAGATTCATTCCGTCGCTCGACGATATCGGCTTCCTGTGATTGAAGATGCGTCGGAAGCACTTGGAGCAATGTATCAAGGAAAACCGATAGGAAGCATTTCTTCCTTCGCCGCATTTTCTTTTCAGGCGGTCCAGATCATCACGACAGGAGAAGGTGGGGCCTTGGCGATCTTGAATGAAGAGCACAAGCGTTTGGCCAAAGTGCTTCGATTCAGCGGAATTGATCGTGAGCGACGCACACCAAACATTTTGGGTTATTTTGATTTTGATATCACGTCGGTGGGATATTCTTATTACATGACGAATCTTGCAGCGGCGATCGGCTTGGAAAATATCAAGTCTTTAGAATTCCAGTTGAAACATCGACGAAAAATCGCAGATCAATATCGAAAGAGTTTTTTAGGAATTCCCGGAATTACGCTTTTGGATTTTAAAACAGACCGGGAACCGGCGTATCATTTTTTTACGATGCATGTTCAGAAGCGAGAAGATTTCTGTCGCAAAATGAAATCTTCTGGCATCGAAGTTTCGGTGGTTCATGACCGCAATGACATTTATAGTGCTTTTGGAGACCGAAGAAAAGATTTGAAAGGGCTTGAAAAGTTTCATGCCTCTTATATTGGATTGCCCACCCACATGCATTTGTCCGACGAGGATGTCGATCATATCATTGCAACGGTGAAGTCGGGTTGGTAGTTGAAGGAGAATAGGATGAAACCAATCAAAGGGGATATGGAAACTCAAAAGGTCTTGCGACCGATACAGATGTTTCGGGTGAATATTTGCGATCGGGCGATTGAGCGTGCCGTATCGGTGCTCAAAAGTGGGTATGTGGGGCAAGGGCCGGTCGTTGACGAACTGGAGAAATATTTCAAGGATGTCAGTGGCGCGCCTTACAATGTGACAGTCAACAGCGGGACTTCTGCTTTGCATCTGGCCGTGATCTTGGCCGGGGTAAATCGTGGCGATGAAGTGATCACCACTGCCCAGACGATGATGGCCACGAGTCACGCGATTTTGATGCAGGGAGCAAAACCTGTTTTTGCGGATGTGCAATTGAGCAGTGGAAATATAGACCCGATGGACATTGAGCATCGCATCACAAAAAAGACCAAAGCAATCCTTGTTGTTCACTGGGCGGGGTGTCCGTGTGATATGGATGAGATCCATTCACTCGCTCGTCGACACAACTTAATGGTCATTGAAGACGCTGCTCATGCCATCGGTGCAACTTATAAAGGACGCCCCATCGGGAGCATCAGTCCCATGACGTGTTTTTCGTTTCAAGCGATCAAACATGTCACGGGCGGGGATGGCGGGATGTTGAGTTTGCTCAACGAAGAAAATAAAATTTTTGCATCACGTTTGCGATGGTTTGGAATTGATCGTGATCAGCGTAAACCCACGCTCTTGGGTGAACATGAATGGGATGTGACTCAACTGGGTTACAAGTATCA
>JANLHA010000157.1 GCA_024653845.1 Candidatus Omnitrophota bacterium
ACAAACAATAGGAATCAAATCATGCTTCAAAGCCGCCTTGATTTTCTTGTTGATGGTCTGATCCGTTTCACCAAAAAATTGTCGTCGCTCCGAGTGACCAATGATCACATAGCTCACGCCAACATTTTTGAGCATCGGTGCTGAGATTTCCCCGGTAAAGGCCCCTTCGTCTTCCCAATACAAGTTTTGCGCGCCCAATGCCACATTGGAATCTACCAGCAGATCATGGACATCAGCCAAAGCAGTAAAAGGCGGACAAATCACAACATCAACTTGTATCACATCCGCCACTTCACGATTCAAGGCATTGACCAACTCAACCGCTTCGGTTGCGGTTTTATACATTTTCCAGTTACCAGCAATAATAATTTTTCTCATCATCTCACCTTTAGGCCATTAAATACGAGCCGTATCTTTTTTTTCGTTAAGCGCAGCCACTCCTGGAAGCTCTTTCCCTTCGAGGAACTCCAAGGAAGCTCCACCACCTGTCGAAATGTGGGTCATCCCTTCTTCGGCGTTGAATTTGCTCACCGAAGCAGCGGTGTCCCCTCCGCCGATGATCGACGTCACACCTTTGAGGCCTGCAATATATTGAGCGAGTGTTTTGGTCCCTTGAGCAAACGCGTCAATTTCAAAGACACCTACCGGCCCATTCCAAATGATCGTTTTAGCCTTGGCCAAAATCGATTTGAATTCTTCTCGTGTTTGAGGTCCGATATCAACACCTTCCCAATCATCTGGAATGTCTTGAGAAATTCTGGCGTCTTGAGGCTTATCAAAACTCTGAACAATCAAAAAATCCTTCGGGAGAGCAATGTGCACGCCCATTTTCTGGGCTTTTTGCAAAATGTTCTTTGCCGTATCAACCTTGTCAGCTTCAAGCAAAGATTTCCCAATTTTCTTGCCTTGAGCCTTTAAGAAAGTATACGCCATTCCTCCACCAATCACCAACGTATTAGCCTTTGGAAGAAGATTTTCAATCAATTGGATTTTATCCGAAACCTTGGCGCCGCCTAGAATGACCATAAAAGGTCGTTCTGGATTGCTGACGGCCTTCCCTAAATAGGTAAGTTCTTTCTCTAAAAGAAATCCTGCAGCAGACGGAAGATATTGAGTAATTCCTGCGGTTGAGGCATGTGCACGATGGGCTGTTCCAAAAGCATCGTTAACATAAATATCCGCCAAAGAGGCCAACTGACGTGCAAAATTGGAATCATTATCGGTTTCTTCTTTATGAAAACGCAAGTTTTCAAGAAGGATCACTTTCTCAGACGATGCTTCAATCGAATTTTTGACATTTTCTCCAACACATTCTGATAAAGCCAAAACTTTTTCTTTTAAAATATCTTCCAATCGTTTGGCTGCCGGCTTCAATCGCATTTTTTCGACGACTTTCCCATCCGGCCGACCCAAATGGCTCATCAAAATCACCTTACGCGCGCCGTGCTCTAAAGCGTAACGAATGGTTGGAGTTGCCTCTCGGATTCTACGGTCATCCGTGATGTTTAGCTTTTCATCTTGAGGAACATTGAAATCCACACGAATGATGATCTTTTTGCCTTTAAGATCGATATCTTTAATAGTCAATTTATCCATCGTAACCCTCTCTCATTTCTGGGATTAAGGACCTTCTGAAGTGTTTTCCGAAAATAACTTTTGTATTATATCGAAGAGGACTGTTTTGTCAATGGGTTGTTTGCCCCATTTAAACGGCAGGCCGTCATGACAAGCCCCATCATCATCCACATCAAGACGCCCAACTGGACCGAGAAAAAGGTCGTATCCACCAAACTGTGGAACCAAAACGCCAAAAGCCCTGCGGACCCCCCAAAAATCACAAAGAAAACAAATGAATTCTCTTTTAACGTGAAATTTTTGAATACAGTCCAGAAAAACATGAGTAAAATCGATAAAAATGCCAAGAGCCCAATGATTCCTGTTTCCGCCGCAATTTGCAAATACCCGTTGTGCGCGTACCCTCCCCAAGAAACTTGATAACATGGAACAATTTTAGAG
>JANLHA010000162.1 GCA_024653845.1 Candidatus Omnitrophota bacterium
ATCGTCGACCCGGCATCATGCGCCCGGTGAACTCATCGACAATGATAACTTGACCGTCTCGCACGACATAATCCACATCAACCCTAAAAAACTCTTTAGCTCTCAAAGCCTGTAAAATATGATGTCGGTATTCTACGGTTTCCATATCATGGAGATTATCAACTCCAAAATAGCGAGCACCTTTTTCTTCACCCTGCTCCGTCAAAGATACCGAACGATTTTTTTCATCTGCGAGATAATCATATCCAATGGAGAGATCTTCATTGCGATGTTTCGCTTCAATTTCCTGCCCTTCGGTGATTCGACGTCCTTTGAGTTTTTGAACAATTTCGCGGGCTTTATAATATTTATCAGTGGCTTGTTCAGCAGGCCCCGAAATAATCAAAGGGGTCCTTGCCTCGTCAATCAAAATGCTGTCCATTTCATCGACGATGGCAAAGACATGCCGGCGCTGAGCCATTTCTTCGACAGATGTGACCATGTTGTCGCGGAGATAATCAAAACCCAATTCGTTATTCGTTCCATAGGTGATATCGCTGCGATAAGCTTCATAACGCTCCTGGTGATCCAAGTCATGCAGGATCACTCCGACACTCAGGCCTAAAAATTCATAAATGGGCCCCATCCACTCCCGGTCACGCTTGGCCAAATAATCGTTGACGGTGACAATGTGCACACCTTCCCCAGTTAAAGCATTCAGATAAGCAGGAAGAGTGGCCACCAACGTTTTTCCTTCTCCCGTCGCCATTTCCGCGATCTTGCCCTGGTGAAGGACCATTCCACCGATGAGCTGAACGTCGTAATGTCGCATCCCTAAAGTGCGCTGCCCCGTCTCTCGCACAACCGCAAAAGCTTCAGGCAAAATTTCATTCAAAATGCGCTGTCTGGCTTTTTTATAATCTTCTTTTGCGGCGCTCCATTGCAAAGACGCATCTTCTTGTTCCTGTGCATCGAGGGTTTGGCGCAATTGCTGTTCAATTTCTTCAAGATGTGTTTTTTCTTTTTGGAGAGCTTCACGTATGCGTTGACGAAATTCTTGTGTTTTGGCTTTGAGCTGCTGATCAGTCAACGCGTGCACACTGGCTTCCAACTCGTTGATCTGGCGAACGACGGAGCACATCTTTCTAATCGACTTCACCGACGGTAAAGGCAATTCTTCGTGAAGATGCACGGCAACCTTGGGATTCAGCTTATTGATGAATCCTTGAGCGCTTTGAATCAAAGGTTTGCGGATAATAAATTCAAACATAGAAATTAAATATTTTAGCGGGGTATGAGTAATCCATGAGCGAACTCTGAGGCCCGTTTGCAATTTGCATTTGATTCAGGGATAAAACGGGACGATTGTGAGCGAATGGGTTATTCATACCCCGCTCATATGATTACTTACTCCGGCTTTATTCTCAAAAACGCTTCAATGAACATATCCAAATCACCGTCCATCACCTTATTCACATTTCCTGTTTCAACGTCGGTGCGGTGATCTTTGACCATCGAATACGGATGCATCACATACGACCGAATCTGACTTCCCCACTCAATCTTTTGCTTTTGGCCATATTCTTTGGCCATGCGGTCATCTTGCTCTTGACGTTTCTTTTCGTGAATCCGAGCTCGTAAAATCTTCATCGCCATCTGGCGGTTCTGCAATTGCGACCGCTCATTCTGGCAAGCCACCACAATTCCCGTCGGGATGTGCGTAAGGCGAACAGCTGAATCCGTGGTATTAACACTCTGACCGCCTGGCCCTGAAGATCGATAAATATCGATACGCAAATCGCTGGGGTTGATATCAACGGCCACATCGTCTTCAATTTCAGGGATCACATCAATAGACGCAAACGACGTATGCCGGCGCTTATTGGAATCAAAAGGAGAAATCCTCACCAAACGGTGAACCCCTTTTTCAGCTTTCAAAAAACCGTAAGCCTTTTCTCCTTCAATGCGCAATGTCGCATTTTTGACCCCCGCTTCATCGCCATGAAGGATATCGACCATGTCAACTTTATAACCCTTCTCCTCTGCCCAACGATTGTACATCCGCAGCAACATGCTCGCCCAATCACACGACTCCGTCCCACCCGCTCCCGCATTGATGCTCAAAACCGCATTGCTCTGATCAAATTTTCCACTCAAAAATGACTGAACTTCCAACTGGGCTATTTCTTTTTCTAAGACCTGAATTTCCTCGTCGATATTCTTTAAGAATTCCTCATCATCTTTGGAAACCTCGAGCAACTCTTTAAGGTCTTCCATTTTTTTGATGCCTTTTTGATGGGGCTCAACATAAGATTTCAGTTGTTTCAATTCACGAAGGACTTGATTCGCCTTGTTCGCATCATTCCAAAAATCAGATTGGTTCATCCGCTCCTGGAGTTCTTGGATGGATTTCGTTTTGCTAGCAAGGTCAAAGAAACCTCCCCAGTTGCACGAGCTTGTCTTCAATTTTCTTCAAACGTTCCTGCAAATCCTGAAACATGCGCTATCCTTCTAAAATATTTTAAAAAATCTGCCTTTCCCATAATCTACGAGAAAGGCAGATTCTAAAACCCAAGCTTAGGAATTCGATTTTTGCAATCGGCGTCTTGCAAAAAGAAGACCACTTCCCATCAAAAGCAAAGACGCTGGTTCTGGAACCGCACTCGTTGGGGGTTCATCGACCAAAAGAAGACTTGTATCAATTCTGAAATTGGATGCACTGGTATGTCGTTCAGCAAAAAACAAATCAAACCCATAATCGTTTCCTGGAGTCAGCCCTAAGGTGTCTAAATCCACGCTCGCAGTTTCAGCGCTATGGACACCACCCAGATCAATCACAAGGTCATCGTCGATGATCTTTGGGCATTCATCGACGATGACCTTGTGAT
>JANLHA010000164.1 GCA_024653845.1 Candidatus Omnitrophota bacterium
AACAGAAGCGAGGCGGAGAACAGAAAGAGTATGAAGAAATCAAAACAGAGCTTGTTGAGGGACTTACGGCTCTGCAGCAACAACAGGCTTTGTTGGCAAGGATTTCCGAAATTCAACAAAAAACAAAAATCGAAGTTAATGAAGATCTCTTAGAAAAAGTGTACGAGGAGTAATGGCATGAATCTCGAAAATAAAAAACAAATTCTCATTGTTTTGATGGCTGTGGGGTTGGGGTTGGTGGCTGCGCTTTTGACAGGGAACCACATCCAAGACAGCATCAAGAAAGAAACGGCTCGTTTATCTGAGGAATTTGAAAAAACACAGGTGCAACCCTTGGTTCGAGAGCTGGGAGATCTTCGTAAAGAGGTCGAACGACTGAAAGAGGCTCCTCCCGTCGTGGTTCAACAGGGCGAAGGGGAAGAGGGTGAGGCGCCCGCAGTTCCTAAGTCGTCTTTGGCGTTGCGTACTCCAGCGGGTAAGAGAGCTTATACGGTGATGATTGATTCTTTGTCGGCGGTTGGTGGTCTGATTAATCCTGGAGACTACATTGATATCATTGCTCATATGCAAATGCCGGATCCTTTAGATGAAAGCAGTCAAGAAAATATTACGTCGATGATTTTCCAAAACGTTCAAGTTTTAGCCGTAGGAACGAATTTCCAGGCTCCAGGTGGTTATGAGGCTCAGCAGGCTGCAGGAGCATTAAATATTACATTAGCCATGTCTCCGGAAGAGGCGGGTCTCATGTCATTCATTGAGAAAAATGGACAAATGAAATTGGTGTTGCGTCCCCCCGCAGAAACAGAAACAACGATTTTGCAAGCAGCCACATGGAGTACGTTGGCGGATTACGTTTTTGAAAAACAAGGAACGGAGTTGGTGATCCCTCGTTCAAGGGCCGTGATTGAAGCTGTTTCAACGCCTCAAAAAGAAGAGGTTAAGCCATTTATTTCGATTTTCCAGGGCGGTCGCCAGGTTAATTAATTTCGGGAATCCCTCGCAAGAATTGAAGCTTGTTTTAACGACATCTTCCTTTAAGGAGACCTCAGAATATGAGAAGGATTGAAAGAATATTTAAAAAGAGCGCGTGTTGGAGCCTTTGTTTAACTCTGGTTTTGTCGCTCAGTCTTCCCTTTGAAGCAGGAGCGGTTCTGCAAGATGTGGTTGATTCTCGAGAAACCCAAGACCTTCTACTTTATCCAGGAGACCTTGTTGCGTTGAAAGTTTATTCGTTGACTCGAATTGCGATCAGTCGACCGGGAATTGTAGAAATTGCTAACGCGGATGTTAATGAGCTTTTATTTGTAGGGCAAGCTGTCGGGGAAACTCAAATTTTTATCTGGGATGAATATGGTAAAAGAGTTATTCGAGCCAGAGTCATGGAAGAAGATCTGGATTTGATAGTTGATCGATTGAAGAGCTTGATGGCAGCTAGCGAAATCGTTGGCGTGAAATTGGAAAAGAACGAACAAGAGCGAAGAATTATTGCCACGGGAAACCTTCCACAGCTTAAAGTGCTTGAGTTTCAGGCGGTTGCAAAAGATTTAGAGAGGTTTGTTATCAATTTGGTTAAAAAAGAAGACGATTTGATTGCAATCGACGCCCAAGTCACAGAGCTTAATACAACATTGACGAAGGAGTTAGGGTTTGATTGGTCAACGAGTTCATCTGCGGGTGGCCTTAAGTTTGACTACGAAGAAACACTGCCAACGTTTTCTGGGAATGTTAAAGAGTGGATTAAGCTTGGAGATTTCGAACGTACCAATTTTATCAAAGCGACCATTAACGCCCTGATTCAGGAGGGCAAGGGGCGAGTTCTTTCCAAGCCTAGTATCGTTGTCACAGATGGAGAAGAGGCAAGCTTCTTAGTGGGCGGTGAAATTCCGATTCGTACAACCACCACAAGTACGGGCGGAGCTAGCGCACAAGAGAACGTCACTTTTAAATCTTACGGAATTGATTTAACTGTCACCCCGGCCATTCGCGAAGGAAGAATTGATCTTATTGTTAACATTGTCATCCGAGACATTGATGCCGCAAATGCTGTTGGAGATGATGTGGCCTTTACAACTCGTACGGCCACGACAAGGCTTTTCTTAAATGATTCTCAGACGGTTGTGATCGCGGGGTTAATCAAGCATAATAGCAGTGAAAGCGTAAGGCGAGTTCCGTTATTGAGTGCTATTCCTGTCGTCGGGCTTTTATTCCGCAGTAAAAAGACACCGTCGACTACGCAAGATCAAGAGGTTGTCATTACGCTTACGCCGCGTATTGTGAAACGTCAACCAATAATTAAAGAAGCTGTGGAAGAAGCCGTGGCTCCGGCTATTGAGAAAAAAGATGCAGAACCTGTGAAGGATTCTGTAGCTTCTGCTGTCGAGGAAGGTGTGCCTGCTACACAATTAGAGGAGGCAGGTGCTCCCGTGGTTGAGGCCAAATCTTTCGACCCTTCGTCTTCGAGAGCGCTTGTGATGACTGAAGAGGAATTTATGTCTGAGCTTTCTGCGGGAGAGGTGGCGCCAAACCCATCAAATGAAGAAACCGAGGTCTTGGAAGAAAATCTCAGTGTTGAGATAGAGCCAACATTGGAATTTCCTCCCGAGGAAGGTGTATCAGAAAATACTGTTCCGTCAAATGAACAATCTGAAAATTACATCCAAGCGGTTAAAGGCCTTATCCTTGACAATATTTCTTTTCCTGATGAGGCTCGAGAGAATGGATGGTCGGGAGTGGCTGTTCTTAATTTTAAGATTCTCAAAGATGGCAGCATTAAAGATGTGGTCGTTAAAGAATCTTCGGGGCAGCAAATTCTTGATGACGATGCTCTCAGTACAGTTCAAATGTTGGCGCCTTTTGATCCGCTTCCAGAAGATTTGGGCGTAGAAGAACTTGAAGTCACAATTCCTGTGGAATATCAATAATATAAATTTTTTATTCACCCCTTCTTAGAATTCTCTCCAAGAATGAATTCAAAAACCATCACAGTTTTCAGCAATAAAGGCGGCGTTGGAAAAACGTTCATTTCCGTTAACCTAGCAACGGCTCTGGCCCTGGCTGGGAAAAGGGTGTTGTTGGTGGATTTGGATTTTCTGGGGGGGCATGACATGGCTCGAATGTTGAATTTGAAGCCGCGTTATGCTTTGGCGAATCTTCTTTCCGAAGTGGAAAGAACAGAAGATCCAGAGCTTATCAAAAAATATGTTATTTCGCATTCTTCGGGATTGGATTTTCTCCCCGCTGTTATTCAGACGCGGCAGACGGGATACATTACCTCCGACAACATTAAGCCATTTTTTAAAAAAGCCAATCAAGTTTATGACTATATTGTTGTCGACGGAGGAAAAGCCTTTAGTGAGACCCTCCTTGCTGTTTTAGATAGCTCGAATCTTGTTTTGCTCGTGGCAACGCCAGATGTCCTTGCCGTTTATCAATTGAAGTGGTGTTTAGACACTCTTCAAAAGCTTCATTTTCCCATCAAAATGGTGAAGTTGATTTTGAACCGCGCAGAAAGTCGAGGCGGTGTCGCCTGGCAAGAAGTGCGTACGGTTTTGGATAGCGAAATCTTTGGCCGAATTCCCTCTGATGGCCGGATTGTCGGAACGGCGCTTAATAAGGGTGTTCCGTGCGTTATTGATTCTCCGAAGAGCCCTGTTGCCGAAGCGTTTCGAAAGCTTGCCAAAGACTTAGAACCAGAAGAGATTTATGTACAAGCGACCGAAGTCCAGCAAGAACGAAAAGTGGAAGATCTTGAAAAGCCTGGAGAAGATTTTTGGGAAAAATTTGGGATCACTCAAGAAAATGCTCCTGGCTCTGGCGAAGTTTATGCTAAAGAAGAAGATGAGGTTGTTGCTCTCAAGCGGAATATTCATGAAAAGCTTGTTGAGCGACTGCATGTGGAAGATTTGAGTCCTGAAACTCTCAGTGACCCTAAAAAAGCTTTTGAATTGCGAGAATCGGCAAAGAAGATTGTCGCGAATCTTTTGCTCGAAGAAAAAGGTGGAATGATCGCGTCTCATGAAGAGCGCTCTCGCATTGTTAAAGAGATTGTCGACGAAGCGCTGGGGTTGGGCGCTCTGGAAGAATTTTTGGCTGATCCGGACGTGAGCGATATCATGGTCAATAGCAAAGAAGAGGTCTATGTTGAAAAAAGCGGCAAATTGATTCTGACGAACAAAAAATTTGTTTCCGACGAACAGGTGCGTGCCATCATTGATCGTATCATTGCTCCGCTGGGAAGACGTATTGATGAGTCTGTTCCGATGGTGGACGCGCGCTTGCCTGACGGATCCCGATTCAATGCGATTATCCCTCCATTGTCTTTGAATGGGCCCATGGTCACGATTCGTAAGTTTGGGGTTGAACGGTTGGAAATGAATGATCTTCTTGAGAAATTTCATAGTCTTGATACCCCGATGCTTGATTTTTTAAAGGCTTCGGTGTTGGGTCGTCGAAATATCATTGTTTCTGGAGGTACGGGTGCCGGGAAAACAACGCTTCTCAATGTCATTTCTTCTTTTATCCCCGATGGGGAACGCATCATCACGATTGAAGACGCTGCAGAGTTGCGTTTGAAAAAAAGCCACTGGGGCCGGTTGGAATCTCGTCCGATGAACGTCGAAGGCAAGGGTGCAATCACCATTCGAGATTTATTTATCAACACTCTTCGTATGCGCCCCGACCGGATCATCATTGGGGAATGTCGTGGTCCTGAAGTTTTGGACATGCTTCAAGCGATGAACACGGGACACGACGGATCCATGACGACATTGCATGCGAACTCAACTCGTGATGTGATGGTGCGGATGAGTTCTATGATTTTGTTGAGTGGGATTGAGCTGCCTGTCCGAGCAATCAATGAAATGATTGCCTCAGCGATTGATCTGATTGTCCATATTGCGCGTTTTTCCGACGGGAGTCGTAAGCTCACGGGAATCTCTGAAGTCATTGGCTTGAAAGAAGACCACCAGGTTCATCTGGAAGATATTTTTGTCTTCAAGCCACAAGGTCGTGATGAGCAGGGTCGTCTTAAAGGAATATTTGAGCCTACCGGGAAAATTCCACAGTTTTATGATGAGCTTGTTTCCATGGGGCTTGATTTGAAAAAGTCCAGTTTTGAAAAAATCCCTTCATAATTTGTGCAAATTCTAAATCATACAAAGAAGACCTTGATTGCGAAGCGAGCCATTATTGCTGATACAGCGATTTCTCGTTTGGTGGGGCTTTTGAATCGCTCTTCGTTGAATGAAGACGAAGCCTTAGTCATTACAGATTGTCGATCGATTCATATGTTTTTTATGAGGTTTCCAATTGATGTGATTTTTGTTGATCGAGCTGAGCGTGTCATAGGAATTGTTAAAAATATTAAACCTTTTCAAGTGAGTCCTTATTTCTGGCGCTCCCGATATGTTGTTGAGCTTTTTCCGGGAGCCATTGAAAGTTCTCAAACCATGCTTGGCGATTTGATTCAAATTGAAAAATGATGGGATTATGTAAGGATTTATTTTAGAATGGACATTGTTTTATAAAAAGTTTTGTGATAAGATAATGTCCATTCTGGAAAAATTATGGGAATTCCACACAAACTTACTCCTGAAGTTATCCGATTGATTATTCAAAAAAAGAGTCTCTCTCCTGACTTGAGTTGTCGTAAATTATGTGAAATCGTTGAGCAGGAATTTGATTTAAGGCTTTCTAAGTCAGCTATTAATGTTATTTTGAAAGATGCAAGGTTGAGTAGCCCGGTTGGGCGTCGCTCTGATGAGGGGAGACGATCCTTTGAAATCCCTCAACAAAAGAAAGCCCAGCTTCTTCACTCCACAGAAAAATTTCTAGACTCCTCTCGTCCCTTGCAAGAGATTCCTGAGAAAAGCCTTCCTCATGTTGTCCCCGTAAAAATTGTAATCGAAACTTCTCCTCATGAACCATTGTCTGAATCTGTTTTTGGGGTTTTTGGAGCTGGAGATGTTGGCTCTGATTTAGGTGTGCCTTGCGACAGGGCAGGTGCTATTTTTCTAAAGGCCACAGAGTGGATGTTTCGTTCAGATGTGTTGTGGGTAGAAGCCCTAGCTCAAATTTTTCCAGATTTATCTTCGTCCGACGGGAGGGTCTTGGGTGAGCTGATCGCGTTGTTGCCCGTATTTGATTTTTATCGCCCTGAAGATGTTTTGGAATATTCTCAAAATGGATTGTGGGCGCTTTGTGACGTGGACCCCGCGCATGGAAAAACCATCGTCGAAAAATTCGGTTCTCAAGTTTTTGAGAAAAAGAATTTTGAGAAATTTTATACAGTTTTTCCGTCGAGACTTGTCGAGGTCCGATATTTTGTTCTTGTTTTGGAAGACGGAACAGAAATTTATTTTGATGCGCAGCTTTTTTCTCTTGCCTCTCCTCAATCAAGGCCAGCGTCTTTTTCTCCCTTTGAGAAAGCGGCCAATTTCATAGCGCAGTCGTTGATTCGTTCTCAATCCCCAATGATTTTTTGTCTTGATCAAGGGGAAGAATCTTTTTCTTTGCAGCTGCAAAATCTCGTCGCAGGTTGCGAACAAATCAAGGGGAAGAGACCTATAAAAATTCAATGCTACGACGGTAATGAAAAGTTGTTAACCGCCTTTGATTTGATTCGGGATCAGCGCAGATTTTTTATGATCGGTGTCTATTCTTGGCAGAAAAATCTTTTTGAAAAGATTCTAGGGGGAGTCCAAAATCGAGGAAAATCTTTTTTGATGAAAGCAGAGCCTCTCAATTGCCAGCTTGTTTGTCAGGAGGTTTTGGTGTCTTTGGAAGACCTTAACCAATTGGGATTAAAGGCTTTTCGAGGAGTTGTTTTGGAGGGTGGGGCGTCTGAAAAATCAGGCGAAGCAGCCAAGAGGCTTATTTTGACTAATGTCCCGGAGGGAATGCTTTCTTCTGAAGGGGTTGTGAGATCTTATTTGAAGAAATGGATGTATGGTCAACCTGTAGAAAGTTCTATTAACGACTTAAGTGATTTTAATAAAAAGGCTTACGAGAAGACTGATTCAGGGTGGACAATGTCCAAAATGCTTACCCATTATTGTCAAAAATATTTTTTTGCAGGCGCTTCATTAGACGAAGAAGATATAAAAACACACATTTATGCTCTTGGGGGATTCTTGAAGAGTGAAAAGAATTTTTTAAAAGCGACATTAAATTTGGATAAAAATCGTTCTTCGTCAATTGATCTCAAGCGTGCCGCCCAAATTTTGAATCAAAATGAAATTCATGATTTTCAGGGCCGAAGGGTCTGGGTTGATTTGAAAGAATAGCAGGCTTTTGCTTGACAAGTTGGTCTAGGATGCTATACTTGGAACACGTTATAAATTAATTTCTTTGACAATCTCTTTTGAGAGATGAATCGTTCTCCTGCAAATATGCAGGTTTTTTCAATAGAAACCCGTTGCGGGGTAAATCCACTTCAAGGTTGAAGAAGTTGGGGACGAGTGACCCGTGGCGCATGGGAGCAAAAATGACAAGGCAAATCAAAAACAAAAATGAAAAAGGACAAAATCTCGTCGAATATGCCATTGTCATTTCTATCGTGGCAGCAGCGATGGTCGCCATGAGCACCTATGTGTTCCGATCCGTGCAAGCAACCCAGCAGGTCATTCAAAAGGGGTTTACTGATTAGTAAAAGCGAGAGAGACTAAAGATGCTTCTCGCGAGTTTGTATTATCAATGTGTGCAATCTAAGGAGGAGAAATAATGGTAAAGGTGATGAACAATCAAAAGAAAAAGAAAGGGCAAAGCACTCTGGAATACATCATTTTGGTGACCGGAGTTATTGCCATTCTTATTGTGTTTTTAAATCCAAATGGTGGTGTTTTTAACCGAGCGTTTAACAGTGCGCTTCGAGAAGGAACCAATGGGATGGAGAACATGGCTCAGCGTCTGAGCGGCTCTCGACCCAACTAAACCCTAATGTGGATGGAGGAATAATCAATGTTTAAAAAGTTACTCAAAAATAAAAAAGCTCAACAGACTGCAGAATATGCTCTGTTGATTTCTCTCGTTGTTGCTGCTGTCATTGCGATGCAGACGTATGCACAGCGAACCATTCAAGCTCGTATCAAAGACGCTTCTCAGTATTTGACTGCACAGACAAGCGCTTTGGGATCTACAAATCAGTACGAGCCTTACTATGCTAGCAGTAGCTACACCGTTTCTCGTGCCGATGCGACCACGGAAATTTTGGGACGCAATACGGCAGGGACTGGTGGACTCACTCGTATGGATACATTGTCCAACAGAACTCGCGAGAAGGGTGGTCGTCAAGATACAAAATATACAGAGTACGGCTTGATCAACGGTATCTAAGCCATAATCTAATAACTTTGAGGCATAAGGAGGAATATTCAAATGTTTAAATTCCTAAAAAAAATGAAAGGGCAAAGCACCCTGGAATATGCAGTTCTGATCATCATTGTGATCGGTGCCCTTTTGACAATCCAGGTCTACATCAAAAGAGGTGTCCAGGGTCGTTTGAAGTCTGCGACGGATGACATCGGAGATCAATTCTCTCCAGGCAACACCAACCTCACTTCAAAAACAAGCGTCCGCGCTCGTACTCAAGAAAATGAAGGTGTGGGTGGAAAAACATCCGTGTTGTTAGGAAATGAAACCACTGTAACAAACGAGTTTAAGTTTATCGTTAATGCTGAGTCAGAGTTCTGGGGCTAATTGTTGGTATAAGGCTTCAGATATTGGCTTAGGGTAGTAAAAAATGATGTATCGTGGGGTGACTTACAGAAAGAATTTTCTATGTGGGTCACCCCATATTTTTTGAAAAAATTTAAGAAGAGGTCTTCTCTAGAACAAAATTTTGGGTTATACTTATTAATTGGAGAAGATAAAAAGGATGTTTAAAAAACTTAAAAATAGTCAGGGGCAAGGTGTCGGTGTTCAATACGCCTTGACGTTTTTTTTGGTGGTGGCAACCGTTGCGGGGATGTCTTTGTACGTTCAGCGAACGCTTCAAGCAAGAATTCGGGGGGCAACGCGAATGGTGCCTCTCGTGGTTGCAAACGCGACAGAAATCGGTTTTGAAACAGGCTACTTGGTGGGCGATATCTCGATTCAATACGAGCCATATTATTTAAATACAGTGGCAACGCGCCAAGTGACAAGTCGAGAAACCCGTCAGCTCAGAGATACCGGAATCGGAACTTCGGGTTCATTTCAACATGATGTTGATCAAACAGTCTCTGTCGGGGCTGTTTCTGGCCAGGCATCTCCCCGTAGAGCCCCGGCGGTGGTGGTTAATGCTTCACAACGTTGGAGTTTTCAAGATTATGTTGAAAAGATGCATGACCCCGCTCCTTAAAAATATTTTTTTGAAATGAGTTCGCAAATGAAACATTGTCTTTTTAAAATTAAAGCCCAGACTTTTGTAGAATATAGTTTGTTGTTTGGGATTGTGGTTGCTGTGTTGATCTCGATGAGCCCATTTGTACAGCGCATGGTCCAGGGAATGGTAAAAACGGTTGCGGATCAAGTGGGAACCCAGCAAGATGCTGACCAACAAGATGAGTTGAGGGGGCATCTTGTGAATAGTCTGGCGAGGGCACGAGTGAATCAGATCACCCAGAAGATAGGGAGTGTGGGGGGAGCAACAACATATGAGTATTTAGCAGACGACGTACAAACTTCGAGCGTGCAGACGGTTAATCTTGGTTTTAGCGAGAGAAAGTAGACCAGATCATGGTATGAGTCTTAGCGCAGGGCAGGAGGCACAGAAAAAACGATGAGAAAAATTTTAGGGAAAAAAGGACAAAGTGTTTTGGAGTTTACCGCCATTACGGTTATCATTTTGGTAGCCATTATGACGATGTCCAGCTATTTTAAGCGGGGTGTCCAGGGGCGCTGGCGTACAGCTACCGACGACATTGGAGACCAATACGATCCTTTTATTGCCGTTACGAATATCAGATATGGCGTGACAGGGACAACGAACACATCTTTAATGACGACAGAAGATGGAGCTGGTTTTTGGACGACAAGGGAAGATAGAACGAGCTCGCAGCAAATTAAACGAGGGAAAACTCAAGTTGGGGGTGCAAGGCCTCCGCAACCTTAAAATATGAATACAAAAAAAGGACAATCTTCTGCTGAGCTCGCCATCTTTGGTGTCGTTTTGATTTTTGTCATTGGGCTCATTTTAAGAAGTGGACTTACAGCGAGTCAGCAAATGGATGTTCGCCTCCGAGCAATGCGGATCGCCTTGATGGAATCTTATAAAACTTCCCAGGCAGCGTATGGAGAAACTGCAGCCATGTCAAGAAATAATGCCATGGTGATGTTAGTTGAAGACCGGCTTTCTGCCGACGCCTCCAGGACAGGAACGCGAGACCGAATTCCCAACATCGCTTTTGGAAAAGGAAGTTTAACGAACAGGTTTTATGAAAAGTCTGATTTTGATGAAAAGGGGAATTTGCCGATTTTTGATGTCATCATCAATGGGCAGAGATTTCCTTTCACGCAAGCGGGTTATAAATCTTATCAACTTGTCAATGAAAGGGATGGTATTTGTCAAGGGATAACTTTCAGGCACACAAATCGACGAGTTAAGCGTAATGATGAAGAATATATTTGTTTGCCGGATTGTCAGGACGCCGATGCTCCTCTTTTAGGTAATGACGATCGTCAGTGGTATCCCGGGGGAACATGCTGGTCTGAGACATGTTCCATTCGGTGGATCCAGGATCCGACTCCGCCGAATGGACAGCCTCCCCCACCTCGCCCTGTTCGCTCAGGTTGCCCTGTTTTTTATCGACGATTGGTGAATTCATCGGTTGCTGAAGAAGGCGGTGATGCTGTAGGTCAAAAAAACAAATGGTGTACCGGAGGAGATTGTAATAGAGACAATCTTCCTGCGGACCAGCGATTTGATTTGGATTTTGATGGGGAAAATGATTTGAGTGGAATGCCCATCGAGGTGAAGAACAATTTTGCTTGGCAGTGGGTCAGGGTTGCGGGAATGGCTAAAAGAATCAGTGCTTTGGAAGACACTGCGAATGAGTTAGGCCAGGGCGTTTATCCTGTTGACCTGGATACAGGCGAGAATACCGTCGTTGATGTGGATGGCGATAGCAAGGAAGAAGTGATTCTTGATTATGCGTTTGATGGTAATGGGGTTTTGACAACGGTTTACGTGATTGACCGCCAAGAAGGAGATGTGGATTTTACCAAAGATGATGCTGACCACCAGCGAGAGCAACAAAAGGCCGAAATTGAAGGCAAGCGATATTATAAAATTGAAGTTGGGGTCCAAGACGCTGTGAATATGTATTCTTTAACTAAACAAGGAACGTATTTTCAAGTGCAAGAGGGAAAGCTTTTTAACGATGATGGTCAATTTGTCCGCAACACAACTCGACAAGATCAATTGGACTTGATTGAGCGGTTTTTTCATATCAGCAATGATACAGATCGATTTTGTAAAGACAGCCGAGGCGCGTCAAGGCCAAGAGATTGGTTGAGAGATCCTCCTCCAGGAGTGGCGTCGAGTAGTGGAATTGTTTCTTCTCTGGTGAATCCGGTCCAAGCTTGTAATGATTGTACGCGAAGCGCGGCGAAGCGCGACGTGACTTGTCTTGAAGAAGAGGGAAAAGTATTGATGATTCGTAGCAAAATTAAGGATACGCGAGGACGTCGTTGGCTTACGCGTCCCGATGCCCTTTAAGGCTGGTTGCGGGGAAAGAATATGATTAAAAGTAAGAAAATTTTTTTTGACCATGGGCAATCCACTTTTGAATTTGTTTTTAGTATGATTTGTGTTGTTTTGCTGATCATCGGAATTTCGCGTGTTTTGATGTGGGCTGGTAAAGAATTGACATCCCGACGAGTGTCTCATGAGAGTACTTTGACGAGGGCACCCTCTTGCGATCATGCCGCATGTGTTTTTGAGCAGCTTGTTCCTGGCTATAATGGAAGTGCAAGAAATCTACAGCGGCTTCCGGCGGATCCACGATTTTCTACCACTAAAGACATCAAGGCAGCCGTACCAACAGATATTTATGATCCTGTGCTTATCCGTTGTAAAAACACGGATGGTGGAAGTCGTTGCGATGGGTTATAAGGAGTGAGCTTAAAAAGGAGTTAAGGTTTGTTAAGGCGTATTCACAATTTGATTAAACATCATATCCACGAAAGACTTCTTTCTTCTTCATCTCAGCGAGGTCAAGTGGGGTTGGTCCTCATTTTGATCATTGCCATTGGATTGGTTTTTTATGCAGTGACGTTAAATCTGGGGAGTGTATCTCAAGTCAAAACATTGACGGTGGTTGCTGCCAATACAACTGCTGCATTTTTGGGTTCGACAGTGGCAAGCCACGGCGAGGCGCAATTGCAACAGGTGCTAGGAGGTGACCCGGATCGCTGTGAATTCTCGGCGGCTTTTCTCAGTTTAATGAAAATTGTTGCCATTGTTGCCATTGTTGCCATTGGCATTGCAACAGGAGGGTTTGGTTTCGGTGCTGCTGCGGCAACAACCACAGTCATTGGAGGCGCTATCGCAGCAACGATGGCCACCACGTCCATGGTTTTGAACCTGACGGTTGTCGATCCGGCCATTACTGAGATGATTAATGGGATTATGACCAGCACCATGTCGCAAGTTGATAGAACAGCAGAAAATGGTGTGCAGATGGGATTGCAGGGGGTTGTGACCGACGAGGTCATGATCCCTGATTTTTATGATTTGGATCATGATGGAAGATTTCATAAGGAGTATTTTAATGATCCAACTGAACAACGCGGTTTAAAGCCGTTACCTCACAGTGGAAGAGGGTACACCGAAGACACGGTCCCTCGTTTTTCTTATTATCTTTATCAAAGGGTGCGTAAAGCCCGGGGTGGAAGTCAGGAAAACATTGCAGATTTTTTGGAAGGCCTATCTTTGTTAGTTAAGGGTAATCCAGGCGCTGAAGATGAAGACGATCCGTGGAAGCATTGGGCGCTTTGGGATCCCGTGAAGAACCCTGTTGGAGCTGATCTTCATACGGGCAAAGATCTTAACGGTGATGGGATTGAAGATGTGGAAACAAACGTGTTGGATCTGGGTATTGATTATTGCGCAAGAAACCCTGCACATCCCTGCTGTCAAGCTCAGGCGCCGAGTCTTCCGTCGGAATGTGATCCATGTTGCCAGCCGATGTTTGATCCGATTGCCCCACGATCTGGCAAACCCGGACCTCGTCCCAACGAGTGCCGTAATCGTAATTTTGGAGGAGCAAACAGTTGTAGCAACCGCAGCATCTATTTTCGAAATGACGCTAATGCGGACAATGATTATCCTTACTTGTATGATCCTTTTTTTGAAAATGTATTGAATAACGATCCTGCCAGGCACGATCCTGATGACGCCAACCACTATTTTGTTTCTTTCAAAGAATGGCTTGGGCGAGATGATGAACATCATCTTTACAAGGTCAATCCGGACAACCCCAATTATCGTAACAACCTTCCGGCTGCCAAACAATTGATCGAGCAACCCAATAAGGCGGCGCTTGAGGAAATTCGTCTGGTCGATGCGACAGGTGTTTATAAAGATCCGGATTACAATCCTCGTTTTGGCGATGATAAACAGGAGGGGCTGTTCCCGTTCTTATATAAGACAGATTTCTGGGGAGTGGATTTGAGCCAGTTGGAGGTTGGGTCTAGTCCATATCAACATGATACGTGGTGCGACCCAAGGGCGAATCCTGCGGGTTGGCTAGCCGATGATATTGATGCCTCTTCGAGCGGTGAGCAAAATGGTTTGGCTTTGCCGAGGAATCCCGGAAGTTATAACGGTGGTTTCTGTGTTGATAGAACCAATGACAATGATAATGAAAATCCGCGACTTTTAGATACGGTTGATGAACCAGCGGCGTTTCTTTATGACTCTGCTCCGGACAGGTGTCTTTATCCGGCAGACTTTGTCAGAAGAGATGATCCTCAAAATGATCGCTTCTCAGGATGGCGGCCGGGAGCGGATCGTTATTGTGCTGGATTTTATCCTTTCCCCGTCGACGAAAACTTGAATCATCGTATTGGGCCAGGAGAAGACCAGGTGCGCGTATGGCCTTACAACACCGGTTGTCCTAAGCAAGGGGAGTATCGTCATTGTGAATTTGTAGATTCCGACGGAACAACCTTTGATACGCATTGTCGTTGCGGCGACCCGGGAACGGCAAGTCCCGACCCTTTTGCTAATATAGGCACTTCATCTCCTTTAGGCTGGCCTGAGGATCAACTTGATGAAATTGTTTATGAGATTAACCATTTTCTCGAAGTCGCCGCAAACATCCTTTCTGTGGGCAACACCGCATTTTTAATGAACAATCCTTATGATTGGGTTCACCCTGTCTTGGACTGGATTGAACCTCTTTGCCCCGGTGGTTGGCAAGACGACCAGCCGATTGATCCGGATGATCCGGATTCCAATATTTGTGATAACAGCTTTACAGACCGCAAGCGAGAAGGCAAGCTTCACACATGGCGTCGACGGTTGTCGAATATTGAAAGTGCAATTTGGAATTGGATGAGAGTGCAAGCCTATGTCAGTCCGGCGTGCACGGTTCCAGAGAGCCCTGACGCTTCTTGGTGTGTTCCTCGTCGACAAAATGCCAATAATCATTATGGGGAGCCGGAATGTGCCTGCGTTACTCCGGAAGAAGCCGAGACATTTAATGTCACAAAGAATGGTCAGCGAGGAGATTTGGAGGACGTGATTGCGTGTTTGAAATGGAATGCGGAAGACAGCAATCAGTATCAGCGTCGACCGGGGGAAACTTATGCGGTCGGAGGGGTTAATGCGGGGAATGCCGATAAATTCCGCAAATGCACCCAGTTCAATTTTTGTATCGCAGGCGCTTGTTCGGAGTTGCCCAGGTCGCTTATTCCTGGATTTTGTGAGGCGTATCAAAACATGAATTTCCCTAATGATGGTGCACGTGACGGCTCTAATGAGGTTGCGGCGATTGTTGATTTTGAAGATTGTATGGCCACCGCGGGATCTGGAAACGTTGCACAATGTCGAGCCGAATGTAATTATCAAGGCCGATATGCAGGGGCTCCTTATAATATCCCAAATTTTAACAATAATGATTGCAATGCCATTGTGAATAATCAAAATAATCCATATTTTAATGCGGTGGTTGCAGCGTATGGCCAAGCTGTCGGAAGTTGCGATGATATTCAAGCCGCTAACAATCCTTTCCGGCGAGATTTCTTGATTCCAAGTGCTAATGAAGCCGAGAATCAAATTGTCAAGATGGCAGCACGGTATAAATTCTTACAGCGTCGGCTGGATGAGGCTCGAAAGATTGCCAACCGTCCGGATCAATACTTGAATCAGAATGGAACCAACATTTGTCCTAATGCTGCCAATCCCGACGATCCACGATGCAAGAGGGGAGCTCTGACTGAAGCCGTCGGGCGCTTAACAGCCTTTTTGGACAACGGAACGTCTTGGGACAATCCGTCGGATAGAAATCCTTACTTTGATGGAGCGGAAGGTGAGCCGCCAGGGCAAGACTCGCCAGCGGAAAAACTTATTGATGCTTTACAAAACATAAAGCCTCCTTTGCCAGCGGTAGGTATTTATGTGTGGCAGGACCCTCCTTTAACAGCGCCCCGTAGCAACGGGTGGTCAGATGGTTACTGGCATGCTGCAAAAGTTGAGGTCCGTATTCCCGAGCGATGTAATCAAGAATGCAACGTCGATGGGACTCGCGATGAATTGCCGTGGCCGGGTGTCCGGTCACGAATGGAATCCTGGGATATGGAAAGATGTTATCGTTTGGTATATAAAGAGGGATTGGTGAAGGTTCGGGTCATTCGCTATGATGAGAATCGTGATCCAGCGGGAATGAAATGGCCCAATCGTAAACCTATTTGGAGAATCATGAATAATCACCCGATGGTTGGTGGGGAGAGTCAGCCCATGAATGCTTGGGTCGCCTGTCGACGCAACGGATTCTGGCTGGGAGCGGTAGATTCTAAGCTAAGAAATCAGAATCTTTGGGAGAGGGCATTCATGCTCAATCAAATTCCTTCAAGCGAAGGGCCGGAAGGTTGTTGGAATACGGTTCATAGGGAAATGTTGAAATTTGGCGTGGAAACGGAAAGTTGCGCTCAATATTTTATGAGCGATGCAACATGGAGGGCAAACGAAAGGCCTGGGCAGTGCCTTGATTGTGCTCAATGGGACGACCCCAACCCTAATAATCCTAATCGAAGATGTGTCCGGTGCAACCGATACGCAACTCCTGTTTTTGGAACATATGGATTCCGAGTCAAATTTGTGCCATGCGATGAAAGATTCCTTGAAGGAGAGAATTGAAAAAGATATAATGAAACCGGCCGCAGAAAAATTGCAAAATAGACATTTATCGTCGAGAGCCTCGTCTTTGGCAGAATACATGGCTCTTTTTTTGATGATTGTTGCCGCGCTTTATGTGATTCAGTCGTATGTTGTGCGTGGCATTTCAGGGCGATGGAAAGCCACAGGGGACACATTTGGTTATGGACGGCAATACGATCCGCGGCCTTATGGAGGCCATGGGGAGGGGGGAGGCACCCTGGGGTGTCGCTGGGTTCCAGAGTTGAATTTTTGGGTCAAAGATGATTGTTTCAGAACAGCGCGATGCGACTGTTTTAATTTTTCTGCTCAGGATCAAAGGTGTTTGGGGTGTGCGATAGCTTGTATTAATCTTGATTGTCTTCGTGAATAATCCTTAGGAAATCGATTATGGTTTTTACTTTATTTCTTATTTTTTGTACCGTTGCGTTGATTGCGTACACGGTCATCCCGATGTTTTATAATCAGAGCTTGCTTTTTAGCCAGCGTCGAGCCCAGAAGTTAAGCTCGGAATTGGATCGCGTTCTTCCTCGTCAGAAAATTCGTAGCATCACCCAGATGTAC
>JANLHA010000173.1 GCA_024653845.1 Candidatus Omnitrophota bacterium
AAAAGGGGCGAGCGTTTCTTTTTTGTGGAGATATGTCTGCAGAAACAGGAAGTTTTCATGAGGCGGTCAAATATGCCTACAATTTTGATCTTCCGGTGAAATTCATTGTTTGTGATAATGGCTTGAGTGTTATGACCAACACGCGTGAGGTCTGGGGTAGCCCGGATCCATGGTTTAAAGGAACAAAGTACGAAAAGAAAATCATTTATTTTGAATATAAAAATGAGTATCCGCATTCGGGATTAGGATGGAAGATTAAATTTTAAGAGGATGTTATGAAATATTTTGATGAAATCAAAAGAACGATGGAATGGTTAGCAGGGCAGCCTCAGACGCTTTTTGTGGGGCAAACGGTGGCAGGCCCAGGGACATTCATGTATCAGACTTTGAAGGATATCCCGTCGGGAAAAGCTTTGGAAATGCCGATTAATGAGAGTTTCCAGATGCAGTTCACTTTAGGATTGGCGCTTGCTGGATATGTTCCCATTTCGGTTTATCCTCGCCAGAATTTTCTGCTTTTGGCAACTGGGGACATGGCGAATATGATTGATAAGGTTCCTGCCATCAGTTCGGGAGAGCTTTGTCCGAGGATCATCATTCGCGTCGCGACAGGCCCAGACCAACCTGTTCATCCCGGACATCAACATATTGGAAATTTTGCGGAAGTTTTTCGTAAATTGTTTTCTTGGATCGAAGTGATTGAGCTGGAAGAACCGGGAGAAATTTTCCAGGCTTACAAATATGCTTACGAGCGAAAAGATCGTCGATCGACGTTGTTGATTGAGCATGGGAATCATTATAATAATAAATAGTGATTGAGATTTGTTGTTGGATAGAATAATGATGAGGATGTTTGCAATTCCTGAGTGAACTCCGGACGCCGCCTTCCATAAGGTTTCTAATTCTAATAAAGACGGGGTTCGTGTGAACGAAAGGGTTGCAAACATCCTCACTTAATGAATAAATATGCAAAAGTCTTCAAAAATTTTGATTGTCGGTCAAGGAGATATTCTCGAGCAAGCCCTTCAAGCTCATCTTGTTCAAGAAGGATTTTCGCGAGTTGTATCCAGTCAAGAGCACCCATTGGACGTTTTTCATCAAGCGGCTGTTGAAAAGTTCTTTGAGAAAGAAAATCCAGAGTATGTCTTTTTAGCGTCGATGCGCTCAGGGGGAATCGAGGCGAACCAGAAATATCCGGCAGAATTTTTGTATGCCAATCTGGCTAGCCAGAACCATGTGATCCAGGCTTCGTATGAGCACAAGGTCAAGAAATTGCTTTTTTTTGCCAGTTCCTGCGTTTACCCGAAAATTTGTCCGCAGCCGATGCAGCCGCAACATTTGTTAACCGGGCCGCTTGAGCCAACAAATGAAGCGTATTCGGTGGCCAAAATTGCAGGCATTAAAATGTGCCAGTCGTATCGTCGGCAATATGGGTTCCCAGCGATTGTAGGAATCCCGGCAACCTTGTATGGGCCGGGCGAGAATCATGATCTGCAAACGGCTCATGTGATGGGGGCATTGATGGCCAAGTTTGCCCACGCAATCAAGGCCCAGGAAAAGCAAGTGGTGGTTTGGGGCACGGGAAATCCTCGACGAGAATTTTTGTTTATCGAAGATTTTGTGAAGGCCAGCACTTTTTTGATGGAGCGTTATGACGGGGAAGAGAGTGTGCATATCGGATGTGGTGAAGATGTCTCGATCAAAGATTTAGCCAAGGCCATAGGTAAGATTGTAGGGTTTCAAGGTGAAATTATTTTTGATCAAAGCAAGCCAGATGGCGCTCCCCGAAAACTTTTGGACAGTTCGTTGATTTCTCGTCTGGGATGGAAACCACAGGTGAGTTTGGAAGAGGGAATTCGTCAAACTTGGAAAGATTATAAAGAAAATTAAATTGCTGAGCATGGGTGTCATCCGTTCATTCATACGAACCCGTCTCTATTAGAATTGAAACCTTATGGAAGACGGCGTCCGGAGTTCACTCAGGGATTGCCCCAATGCTCAGTTTATAAAACATTAAAATCAAGGAGTTGAGGCATGAAGATTTTAGTCACCGGTGCAGCTGGATATTTGGGATCGATCATTGTGCCGACCTTATTAAGAGACGGGCATGAGGTGGTGGCCTTGGATAATTTTATGTATCAACAAACCTCTCTTTTGGATTGTTGTATTAATCCTAACTTGACAATTTTTCGGGGAGACATCCGGGACAGGCCTTTGATGGAGAGGTTGATGAAAGATGCGGACGCCATTTTCCCTTTGGCCTGTTTGACGGGCGCTCCGTTGTGCGCCAAGGATCCTGAAGCGGCCAAGTCCATTGTTTTTGACGCGATTCAAACAATTTTGAAAATGCGCAGCAAAGATCAAGTGATCATTTATCCGACGACCAACAGTGGGTATGGCGTGGGTGAAAAAGGAAAGCATTGTACGGAAAAAACTCCGTTAAGACCCATTTCTCTTTATGGAAAGTTGAAGGTTGAAGCTGAAGAAGCGATCCTAGGCGCCGGCAATGGAGTCACGTTGCGTTTGGCGACCGCTTTTGGGGTGAGCCCGCGAATGCGATTGGATTTGTTGGTCAATGATTTTGTCTATCGCGCGGTGTATGACCGCTTTGTGATCCTTTTTGAAGCGCACTTTAAGCGCAATTACATTCATGTTCGTGATGTGGCCAAAGCGTTTTTGCATGCTTTGAATCATTTTGACACGATGAAAAACGAACCGTATAATGTGGGCTTAAGTGATGCCAATTTGAGCAAGCTTGAGCTCTGTGAAGAAATTAAAAAACATGTCCCAGCATTCTATTTTGTCGAAGCAACTATCGGAGAGGACCCTGATAAGCGGGATTATATTGTCAGCAATGAGAAAATTGAGAAAACAGGGTTTCGTCCCGATGTCTCTTTGCCTCACGGCATCAAAGAACTCATCAAGGCTTACCAAGTGATTAAAAGAAGCCAATACGCCAATATTTAAAAGGGGAATATGAAACAACTCGATATTCTTTTTGTCCATCCCAACGCAGCGCATAAAATTTATCAAGATTTGAGCAAGGATTTCTCGGCCATCGAACCTCCCATTTGGGCGGGAATGCTGACGTCTCATTGTCTTCAACGAGGATTTGGCGCTGAGATTATCGACTGTGAAGCGTGGGGGTTGACTGACGACGAGGCAGCCGCAAAGATTCAGCAATGGAATCCGCGTGTTGCGTGTTTTGTTGTGTATGGTCAACAGCCTTCAGCGAGTTCTCAGAATATGGAAGGCGCTGTAGATTTGGCTGATGCCGTTAAGAAATTGAATCCTTCGATCAAAATTCTTTTTGTGGGTGGGCACATTGCCGCGCTTCCCCGAG
>JANLHA010000184.1 GCA_024653845.1 Candidatus Omnitrophota bacterium
CACAAGTTCAAAATCAGCTTCCCTCAAAAGGCTCTCAATCTCTCGTTTCGTGTATCTTCTCTGATGACCTAAGACAACATCATCCGCGCCCCACAAAAATTGAAATGAAGGAACAGTCATTAAAAAATACGATCCGGCATGCATACTGTTTTTAATATTCTTGAGAACTTTTCGATCATCAACAATATGCTCGAGAACATCCAGACAAAGAATCAAGTCGAATTTCTTTTCTTTGAGTTCTTCCTGACTGAAATCAAATTGATAAATATTTTCTAAACCTCTTTTTTTAGAAAAACGAATGGCTTCTTCCGAAACATCCGTTCCGTAGACGTCCTTTCCCTTGGCTCGAAATTCCTGCAACGTGGCTCCTGTCCCACAGCCGATATCGAGCACCGATTGATAATTGCCGACAAATTTCTTCACGAGAGAATGGACAACCAGTCTCTTGCCTTGAAACCACCAATTGCTTCGCTCCTTCTCAAACATTTCCAAATATAAATTCTTTTCCATAAAAATTTATCTTTTCGAGGGCAAAAAATTCTTGAACGATCCGATCACATCATCCCAACACCAGCCTATAAAAAATAAAAAAAGTGGTGTGATCCAAACAAATTGCCGCTGAAGAAACCAATAACTCCGAGACAAATCCATCAGGAGAATAAGCTCAATCGGCAAGATCACCAACAATAAAAAGAACCCCATCTGTACCCATCGATTCTGATGAGGAATCAAAAAAGAAAAAATGATCCCCACGAATAGAACATACAATTTGGGATGACCTGTCAAATTACAGAAAATCGCCTTTAAAAACCCTCCCAAATCCATGAATGGGCTTGGAATGAATTGGAACGTGTCCATCCACATCGCGGCCCCCATCGCTCGCGAACCCATGAAATACCAAACAAATATCGGCAACGCGATCAAACAAAAACTTCCATAAAACCGCCATGAAGTGGCCCAGATTTCTGACACGGAACGCGTCCTGATTTCTTTAAGCAAAAAGAATAATGTTATCAGAAAGATGATCATTCCACCATAAGCATGATAGATAACTGTAGAAACAAATAAAAAGCCGACGAACCATTTCTGCATCAACGTTAATTTCATCGGTTGGCATATGAGCATTTCAGAAAAATAGAAAATCGCGAGAGACAGGGTTGGCAAAACCGCATATTCTCTAAACTCAAAGGAGTGAAACACCAATTCTGGATTAAAGGAAAAAAGAACAAAAGCAATGATGTAACTCAAAGACCTTTTGAAATACCGTTGGCATATGCGATAGAGAAAATAATATCCGATCACCGTCGACAAGATATGGGGAATCATGATTGCCCATTTGTTATCTCCAAAAATCTGAACAAAAGGCCAGGTGAGAATGTATTGCCCAGGAAAAGCAGTCAACTGCGCCGGCAGAGGCACATTTAGCCAAAATGGTTTGAGAGGGCCTTTGATCACATTGAGTGTCGCAACCTCATCCACCCACAAATCTCGAGAAGCCAAAAGCCGAAATCGCAAATACATTCCCCAAAGAAAAAACAAAAGAAGCGTCCCTTCTCTTCCATATCGCTTCCACATCTCGACAATTCTTTTTTGATTGATCATATGCACTTAAACCAATTGTTTGATCTCTCCGACCACTCGCTCGGGAGTGATGGCTTGCAGACACTGATTATCTCGACAAATGGTATTGCGATGATTACGTGCCGTTAAACAAGGGCTACAAAGATAATGACTGTACAAAGGAATGCTTTTGGAAGAAATCGGACCATACAAATCAGGTGTTTCAGGACCAAAAAGAACCAAGATATGAGACTTCGTCAAAGACGCAAAATGTGCAGGGCCGCTGTCGTTTGTCAAAAAGATATCTCCGGATTGAATCACGTGGATCAACTCATAAATATTTTTGGTTTTGCCCGTCAGATCAACGATATTGGGACGATGCCCTACCTGATTTAAAATATATTGGGCATCCTTGGCGGCCTCTGACAACCCCACAATGATAACATTCAAGTCTAAAAGTGAAATCACCTGATGAACAACCTTTGCAAAGTTTTCTGTTCCCCAGCCACGAATGGGCAAAGTGCTTCCGACATTCGGATTGATAATAAGAGTTTTTTTGCTCTTATTGAAAATGAGGTTTTCATATTTTGACAAAAGATTTTCATCAAATTGAAATTCCGGAAGTCGTATGAGCGCGCCCCCTGCTTTCGCTCGCTTGAGCATGGGAACATTTTTCGGATCTTCAAAAGATGCCTGAATCAAAGCGAGAAAATTATGAACCATGTGAACATGCGTATTGTAATAAACATTGTGAGTCAATAAGTTGCCTCGATACAATCCTTCGGCCGTGTATCGATGAAACCCCACTCTCGTCCTTGCTCCAGAAAGATAGGTCAGGATCACCGAATACCGACTGAAAAGCTCCAAGTCATAGGCTATATCAATTTTGAGCCTGGCAAATTTAAAAATCAACTTGATATTATCGACGAGGAAAAGAAAAAAGTTCTTGTCGCGTAACGTTAAGATGTTCTCATTCTTAATAATTTTAAGAAGTTCGACACTTTCTTTATTACGATTAAAAATGAGAAAGAACAACTGGGCATCAGGATATTTATTTCGAACCTCATTGATCGCTGAATACGCTAAAATGGTCGATCCCATCTCAGACAATTCAATGAACAGGACCGACCTCACCTTATCTTGATGAGGATTCAAAGGCTTTCTAGGAAAAATCTTATTGATGAGAGTTAGAAAAAAACAAATGGGAATTCCAAAATAATAATCGATAATTCTGACGAGACGTATATTCATTTTCGAGCGATCAAAAGGTGGAGTAAGTATAGGCCATAAGAGTTGAGTGGGATGTCCTATCTGTTGACTCTCTGCGAATCTTGTGTCAATTCAGCATGGTGGAAAAAAGATGCATGCCTTCGCGGAACAAAAGTTGAAACTCAAATGGGCTCCGCACAGAAAGAAGTCTTCGCATCAAATAGTTTCTACGCAAATAAAATTTTCTTACAGCTTGGCGATGATAAAACTCAAGTTGATCATCGGTAATGTGAGGAGAAAAGGATTTGATCGTCCTTCCACTTTGATCGTAACAAGGCATGTCGTCCAATGAGGTCGCGTCTTTCAAATGATCATCAACGCGCGGAACATAAGTGTTGAAAGAAGCAAAGTCCAAGCTGAGTTCCAAGGAATAAGCAATGACCTCTTCCAGATCCTGAACCGTCTGCGTTGACTCTCCGAGAAGGAACGTTCCAACGCTACGGATTTTGTGAACACGACACAAATCAACCGCATTTTTAATCTGAAGCTTACTCACATTCTTCTTACTTGTGGTCAACGTCGCATTGCTTCCAAATTCCACACCAAAGATGATGGTATGACATCCAGCTTTTTTCATCAATCTGAGCATCTCGTCGCTGGTCACATCAACACGCGTAAAACAAACCCAACCGAAGTTATACTTCTTCTCAATCATCTTTTCTAACAATTCTTTTGTAATTTTTCGGTTGGCTCCAAAGGTCTGATCGGCAAAATAAATTTCTCTGATTCCCTTTGCTTTAAGATAGTCAAGTTCTTCGACGATATTGTCTAAAGATCTAAACCGATATTTCAAACGGCTCATGATACAAAACGTGCAAGCATAGGGACAGGAATAATCCGTCAAAACGGTAGCAAATGGCTTTTGACGAACAAAGGCATATTCGTATTTGGAAAGAGGAAACAGTTCGTGCGGAGGGATACCGACGGAAAAAGCACCCGAGCTCTCCGCTTTCCCGGTCTTGACAATGAAATGATTTTGATCATCGCGATAAGAAATCGATCCGTATTTTTCTTTAGGGTCTAAACAATAATCAACGATATCCGTCGAAGAAAAGTCCGTAAGAATGGCGTCCAAAGATCCACTTTCCATCAGCAATTTGATATTGGAACCCAAAAGGATATCTCCTGAACCAATCAATTTGGCATTAGGGAGTTCTGCTTTGATACGCTTGAATAGCGCAAAATCTTCTCTCCAAGAAACAAACCCCGTCAATGCAACAATCACATCTGGCTTGATATGAAGAAGCTTTTGCATCAATGTGTCAGGAGAAATTTTTTCCGTGATGCAATCGATGGACGAAAGATCACATTTGCCATTGAGATAAGCACTGATATAAATGAAATCAACAGGGGTATAAGAATAATCGGATTTGGAAGTTTTGCTGCAGTAATAATCGCGAATGTAGTTTTGAGTCCCCGGGGGGTTAAGCAATAAAACCTTCTTAAATGTCGTTAAATGCGGGACTGGCTTAGGGGCATCAAGTAATGCTTCTTTCATAATTTGTTATTATATTAAGGCTAAAATGTTTGTCAATGAATGTTTAGGAATATCCCTACCATTTTTATCAATGCCTTGGGACTGGAATTGCCACGGACGAAGCCTCAGTTTTTGGGGCAGGAACATATCCCATTTGGAAAAACGGACGATATTCTGCCTCCTGCGCTTCCGATGAAAAGAAATAGGTTAGAGTTTTGCCTTTGGCTCCATTTTTGGCTTTCAACAAAAATCCATAAAATTTTTCTTTTCCATTCAAATACCTTTCTAACTTTCTAAGCCCCTCTTTATTAAATCCAATGGCCACCCAATCGTCGGGGACATCTCCCAATCCCAATCCATTGCCCCCCAGAACCGTTGAGTTATACTCGACATCATGTTTTCCAATCCCTGGAATCACCCAACGTTGACCATCAACCCCACGTTGATTCCAACTCACTTCATGTTCAGATGCAATCTTTCTGTCCTGATTTCCCTCTCCCCAGTCACCTATCAAAGCAAAAACTTCTATAATCAAATTTTTCGAATCTTTCGAACGTTCAACATTTTTAGTATACAAATAAAGTGCTGCCGACATCACCTTGCGATCCTTAAAACGTTCGCCATTGAT
>JANLHA010000185.1 GCA_024653845.1 Candidatus Omnitrophota bacterium
CCCAGAGAGCCTCTTGAGCCCTGAAACTGCCCTGCATTTTCTTCTTCCCAGTTACGGAATCCGCCTTGGCCAGATGGCTGTCCTCGAAAACCCTGTTGAGATCTTTCATTTCGACCTCTATTCTGAGTTCCCGCTTGCGAAAAAGATTGACCTGTAAAATTTTCTTCTTCAGATTGTTGACCAAAACTTGAAGAGCTTTGGTCTATAAATTCTTCTTGGTTTTTATATTCTGGTTTTTTCTCTCCCATATTTTCCTGCCTTTCATATTCTTTCAGATGTTTACTGATCTCTTGATTCACTCGTTTTTGACTCCATCCATATCGCTCCTGCAAAACACCCACAAGATTTTCAACATCCCCTTCAATCTTTCCTAAATCGTCGTCGTTCAACTTGCTCCACCATGATTTGAACTGACCACGAAATTGTTTTTCTTTACCCTTAATGATGTCTAAATTCATCGGGATCCTCCTTTAATTTTGGGATGGTTCCTCTTCAGATTCGTCTTCATCGAATTCAGAAGATGTGGATGATTCAGAGCTCAATAATGATTCTGAAATCGCTGTCAACTTTTTATCAGCCTCTCCTTCTTCATCAAGAGTTTGTTGAAGAAGCTCCGCCGCTTCTTCAAGTCCAAGCATTTGCGCAAAAGTACGAACTGTACCATACCCTGCAATTTCATAATGTTCAACTCGCTGAGCAGCAGCAATCAAATCGGCATCTTTAATCACTCCTTCTTCTTCCTCTTTTTTAATCACTTCACTACCCTCCTTGACCAAACCTTCCATGCCCGTACATTTTTTCCGTGCCTTTTTAACATGCAGATCAGAAAAAATTTTCTCTAATCGATGAGCATGTTCTTCCGTTAATTCCAAATGTTCTTCAAACGCTGAGCGAAGCTCTGGCGAATTGGCTGCTTTAGCCATCTTCGGCAACGCTTTAATGAGTTGTTGTTCAGCACTATATAAATCGCTGATTTGATCAACAAAAAGCTCCTGCAAACCTTCATCAGCGGTTTCAAAATCTACATTCTTTTGGATATCAGTTTTCATATCTATTCCTCCCTTATGAAAAGGTTGTTTTTGATTGAACACCTGCAATTTAACAAACTTACAATTAGCCAAGCGTTAGTTTAGAATTAAAAATTTCTCATTTATAAAGGAGCTTCTGTTTTTTGTTCTCGTGAACAATGATGATTTCGCTCTGATAAGTTCTTAATGATCCCCTCCGCATGAAATATCTGTGACCATTTCTTCTCAGAAAAAAGATAAAAAAATACGCTCACGGCAATTCCGATATAAATGGCTGCGCATACAAACGTAAATCCCATCTTCGTTTCAAAATCCCAAGGGGCATAAAGAAAAATGCCGACATGGAAAAGGACTAAGCCACTCATCAAGAAGATCAAGCACACGCCGACTCCTAGAAGGCTCATGAATAACAAACGCATGGTTTTGATGCTTTGCAACCCCCAAATCGAAAGTTTGAGTTTCGTAAATTCCAGAGGAGCTTTTCGATAAGGATTAGCCCCTTTCAGCATATTTAAGACGAGAAACACCAATCCAGTCATCAACGTTTTTCTCATCTTTCCTCCTCTTTTATCAATCATCATTTCCATAGAAAACATTCCCTTCCTAAAATTCGATTAAGAATTCTAGGAAGGGACTTTTTGTTAATCATGTTTTTTACTTCCACCCATGATGAACCCTAAAAGAAGACAACCGACCGCAATCCCAGCCACGATAGGCCACGGATTTTCATGGAGTCGCTTATCGACATCCGCAACGACGTGCTTAACTTGCTCTTGCCCTTGTCGCACTTTTTTCTCAACATCAGAAATGATGTTTCGAACCCGTTCCTCTCCATGTCTGATCGCCTCATTGAGGTCAGTCCCTTCTAACAATTCTGGGTCTTGATTCTTATTGAATGCATTTGCCATGGTGTTTCTCCTTTCATTAGTGAATGATTAATCACATCCTCGTATCAAAAAAAGAAGGAATAAAATAGGGATCGGCACACCCAGAAGCCACAAAACGATCCATCCTACACGTCCTTCTTGACAAAAAAACTTGTCAGAGAATTTCATACAATTTTTCCTTTCTTTTTTCTCTGATTCTGATCAGTTGTTTTTATTGACAACATCACATCGGTCAAACGGTTGATTTCGTAGCCATTGATATGAGAAATTCCCTGATGACAAAAACAATGACAGATGGTTCCCGTGGATTCATCGCGCACCAAACCATCTGCATGCACACAAATCGAGGGCAATGGATGAAAAATATAGTCGGCATATTGAAAACTCATATCAAGGTCTCCTCTTTGACTGCTATTTCCTCGGGGATTAAAAGCGCGCCCGTGGCTTTTGTTAAATTCTTCATCAATTCCCATTGCGTCTGGATCAAACGAAGCGTGGTCGCCCAAGGACTGTCTTCTGCAGGGCGTCGTGTAAATCCTTGAACAATAAGCAGTGATGTATAAACTTTCGCAACTTTTTCGATACTGTTTTTCATTGAAAATTCTTCAGCCGTTTCACGGCAACAGGATTTGATTTTCTTCCATTGCGAGGCTGTTCGTCCCTCCATCCACTGCAAAGCTAGAATGAAATCGCTCATATCTTCAGACTCCAACAGACATCCATTCTGAGTATCTTTGACCACTTCTCTGACGCCCGGAGCATCGACAGCAACAACGGGAATTCCTGCAGCCATCGCCTCTGCGAGAACAAGCCCTTGCGTTTCACTTTGAGATGCAAACGCAAAGACATCCATGGCATGATACGTATCCACCAAATCTTTTCCTTGAACCACACCTGCAAAACGCAATCGGTCAGACAGACCTTCTTGCCTGAAAATCTCTTTAATCAATTCTTCGGAAGGGCCTTTGCCAGCGACTAAAAAATATGCATCGATTTCGCCTTTCAAAAATTGTGCGACCGCTTTGGATAAGAATTCCAAATTTTTTTCTGGAGCCAACCTTCCCAAATGCCCAACAACAAATGCTTCCTGCGGGATGTCAATTCTTTTACGAAACTCTTTTCTACCCCCTCGAGAAAAACGCTTGGTATAAATTCCCGTTGGAACAACTTCTGTAGGGGTTATGACATTACGATCTTTGAGCATCTTTCTTACGCTTTCGCTGGGCACTAAAACCAAATCCGCCAAATTGGCATAACCCGATGACAGTTCAATAACAAATCTTTTCCAAGCTTCTTCATCACCAGGAATGTAATGAACATTTTCTTCGTATAGCGTGTGATGAGTGAAAACCAAAGGCACGTTATATTTGGAAGCCACTCGCAAGGCGGTGTCTCCAATTAAAAAGGGATGATGAGAATGGACCAAGTCAGGAGTAAAATTCTCAAGGGCTGCAGTCAACACCCCAGGAATAGGAAGTTGAACAGAAAAGTCTGATCCGTTAAAATTTTGAATTGCAGGAATCCTAATGACACCTTGTTCCTTTCGCATGCCCGGGTATTCTGGAGCAACGATCATCACGCGATGTCCACGCTCTCGCAGTTCTTTTGTGAAACTTTCGACTGACTTTTCCAATCCGCCAACGAGAGGTTTATAAGTATTGGTCATCATTAAAATATTCATCCTACCCTTCCTTCCCTTGAAGAGGCTTCGCTTGAACAAATTATCGAATTTTTCTTTTGTCTCATGACTTCTACTAATTAACGCTCTGAGCTAGAACCTATGGCTTCGTTGACAAAAGTAATATCTTGAGCTTTCGCTTTCTTCAAAATATCTTTCACAAGGTTTTTCTCTTCATCTTCTCGAATGGCAACCGAAATCAAAGCATTCCCTTCTTTGATTTTTCCCTCATAGTGCTTAGCTTCATAAGCTGGGATTCCCATTCCTACTAAAGCTCCTGTTACTCCGCCGACCGTAGCTCCAATAGCGAGACCACTCAACGCAGCCATGAGAGGACCCGCAACAATAAAAGGACCGGCTCCTGGGATTGCCAACGTGCCCATACTAGCCAGCCAACCTAAAGTTCCCCCCAAAATACCCCCTGTGCCCGCACCCTGGACAGCACCTTCCGGGGCTTTGCTATGTTTTTCATAAATAAAGTTTGTCGTCGATGTTGTATCTGAAAGGAGGACAGAAATATCATCTGACATGAATCCTAATTTACGCAATTCATTCAAAAGATTAATCACCTCATTCTCAGTCTTAACAATGCACATCACATGTTGTCTTAACATTTCCTACCTCCTTCCGATCTTCTTTAATAACATATCCGAAATGCCCGATTTCAAGTGGGGGAACCTTGCAAGGATCTTTACAAAGTTCCCCTTCACCCTTCATCTACATTTCACATCCACAGCTGCCTGATTCTTCTTGTCGAGAAGGCGTGCTTTTCTGATGTTGTCTTTTTTCACTTCCCGACTCACGGCTCGTCTGACTCCGAGTACTTGTCGAACGCCTGCGATGACTTTTGATAGCATTTCTCATCTTGCCCTCCTATGGTTAAATGGTTTAACCAGTCTTAAAAACAGTATAAAAATAGGAAGGTTAGAGCCTTGTTAGAAAAGAATTAAAAGAAATTAAGATGGAAGATTACGAAAGAAGAGGAATCTGAATGGTGATGGTCGTACCTTGATGAAGTTGGCTCTGAGCGTCAATATTTCCTTCATGAAGCTCAGTAATGGATTTGACAATACTTAATCCTAATCCAAAACCTTGTTTACCTGCCCGAGATTTATCGGCCTGATAAAATCGATCAAAAATGTGCGGCAAATCTTCAGGAGAAATTCCAATGCCTGTATCTTTAATTTCCACATGCACAAAAAACTTAAAAACCCCCACCTCCATGGTGATTTTTCCGCCAGGCAACGTGTATTTGATGGCATTATCAAGGACATTCGTAAAAAGAATCTTTAAATAATTTTCATTGCCTTTGACAATCGCCTGATGCTCCTTTTCAATCAATTGGACATCAATACTTTTAGCTTCGGCTAAAGGCTTGATTTCTTCCAAGATTTGACGAAGAAGATTGTTCAAATTGATACTGCTCATTTCGATCAAAACATCATTTCTATCAAACCGAGCGAGCAGAAGCAAATTGTTTACAATGGATTTCATTTTCTCGATTTCTTCAAGATTGCTATAAAGAAGTTCTTTATATTCCGAAACATTTCGATCTCTACGCAAAGCGACTTCTTGTTGACCTTGTAAGATTGTCAAGGGTGTTTTCAATTCATGCGAGATGTCCTGAACGATCTGACGTTGAGCGGAAAAAGACCTTTCTAGTTCATCTAACATTTCGTTAAATTTCTCCGCTAATCGCGCGATTTCGTCTCCCGTATGTGGCACCTTTAAACGAAGCTTCAATGTGTCTGCACGAATTTGGCCAATGGTACGAACCATTTCATCAACAGGGTTAAGCGTGACCTTCACCAAAAGAAGCGCTCCCCCAATAGCAATGACAAGAATAAGGGGAATGGAAAGAAAGAAATCTCGCCTCAACTGATATAACTCTCGTGAAAGTGGCATCACAGATCCCAAAACCTGGACAACATACTTAACTTTGGTATCCTCGACAACAGGTCTTGTGATCACTCGAACAAGAATGGACCTCTCGCTAAACAACTTTAATCTCAAACTGTCAAAGCGAGGTTCTTTTCTCAATGATGTAAAGAGCACCCGATTCTTCAGGGCCCCCATTTCTTGAATGGGCTGCGAAGACGAAATCAGCTCTCCGTTAGAATTGAAAATCAAACTGATGGTCGGGACCTCATCCTGTTTTTTAATTTTTTCGGAAGTTAACTGATGCGCAATCTGCTGGAACTTGACATCTTTCTTCTCAAAAAAAAGATAGGTATCAACCCACTCCTTGGTCATTTCCATCTTTTCAGCCTGCCAGTACGTTTGAATGGCGTCGACAATACCCTGGGCTTTGAGATTGATTTGGTTATCAAGATCGACTTGAAAATTCTGACGAGAATCAAAATATAAAGCCGAAACCAGAAGAGTCAATGTTGTGGCAAGGATAAAAAGATAAAGCAAAATGATACGGAAACGAATGGATCGGAAAAATGCGATTTTCAATTTTCATCCTTTGAGCATATAACCACGACCACGTACGGTATGGATCAACTTCTTTTTATGCCCATGATCGATTTTGCTACGAAGATAATTGATATAGACCTCGATCACGTTGGTTGCCACATCGAAATGGATGTCCCAAACGTGCTCAGAGATCATGGTGCGGGTGACAATCGTTCCAGCATTACGCATCAAATATTCCAAAAGCGCGTATTCTTTGGTTGTTAAAATGATTTCCTTATTAGCCCTTTCGACCTTATGAGTCAAAAGGTCTAAAGTCAAATCATCGACCTGATAGCGAGTGGGAGACTGCTCTGCTTTTTTGCGAAGATGCGCTCGCATCCTTGCTAGCAATTCTTCAAAAGCAAAAGGCTTAGTCAAGTAGTCCTCGGCTCCCGAATCAAGACCATTAATTTTATCCTGCAATTCATCTTTAGCAGTTAACATCAAGATAGGAACAGAATTCTTTTCCCCTCTCAATTTTTTACATAATGTGATGCCATCCATTTTGGGAAGCATCAAATCCAAAAGGATCATATCATAATCATTGGTTGTCGCTAAAAAATGGCCTTCTTCCCCATCATAAGCCACATCAACAGCATAAGCTTCTTCCTTCAAGCCTCGTTTGACAAAATTAGCAATTTTCTTATCGTCCTCAACAAGAAGTATACGCATGGTTCTTTCCTCTTCTCTCTTATAACCTTATGCTTTAAAGGGGCTTTTGGCCTTGAATAATTCTCACCAACACGGTGATAATTGCAAGGACCAATAAAATATGGATGAATCCTCCCATGGTATATGAAGAGACCAACCCTAAAAGCCACAAAACAAACAAAACGACAGCGATAGTCCAAAGCATATTTTACCCTCCTTATACAAGGTTCGGGAAAAAATTCCAAGTATAATTTTATCAAAGGAGTGTTAGAGAAGTATTAGAAATTAATTAGAATCTTCTAATCTACGCTGGAGTCGTCTATACAGACTTTCTCCAATTGAGCAATATTCCCATCATGTATATGACGCCACTAATAATGATGATCAACAAATGACCCATAAATCTCAATCCCCTAAATCCTGAATTGCACGGTTTACGTCCTGAACACCCCGCTCGACATCACGGCCTATATCTTGCCCTAATTCTCGGGCGTCATCTCGCGTTTCACGACTACATCCACAAAAGAATATGGTTGCCAATAAAAATGAAAAAATAATATTCTTCATGCTTTCCCTTTCTTTAAATACGACCCAGAAGAATCAAAATGATCAAAATCAAACAGATCAAAGAAAAAGCCCCACTTGGAACATACCCCCACGAACGGCTGTATGGCCAAGAAGGAAGCGATCCTACAAGCAAAACAATCAGAAGAATCAATAGCAGCGTTCCTGTTGTCATCTTTCTTCTCCTTTCACTTCATTTTTAAATTCAACTTCCGTAGCCTCCCATATCCCAAGATTTTGATTTTCTCGAACATTCACTTTGACTTCATTCCCTACCTCCAACTCATCGAGGGTTGGAATATTTCTAAAAATAGCGTCACGAACGACCTTCAATTTAATCTGATTAGGAAAATTATCTTCTTTTTCCTCCTCGATCTGCTGAATGGTCAAAATGCTGTTTTTAACATCCACCTTTCGGACAATGCCGTAGACCCATTCGGCATAAACCGCAGTTTGCAAAATAAAAAAACTCAATATTGTTAAAGAAATGATTTTTTTCATCGTTCTCTCCTAAGACTTTAAAAAATAGCTTCAAATATTCCGGCAATCACCTTAAATGGAAAAGCGATGACTTTCCCAATCACATGAAAAACACTTCCAATGACTCCGCCTTTATGACCCCCTTCATCTGAGGTTGTCGTTGTCTCTTCTTTGACCACGGTTGTTTCAGTTTCTTGTTCATAATTTTCGTCATTGATATTATCGTTGTCGTAAGCTCTCCCGGTAGTTGTGACTTTAGAATCGTCCTCACTCGTTGTGGTGGTCGTTGTTTCTTTATAAGTGTGATTGTGCGTCGAACAACCCATTGCCGTCATAGAAAAAATAAAGAAGATGACCCACATTTTTTCCATACGATCTCCTTTCTCACTTCCTGCCGTCTGTGACATCATCCACCACTTCTTGCACATTTTGACCTGTATTTTCCACATCTTTACCCACACCTCTTGTCGTCTCACACCCCACGACACTCAAAGTAAACCCTATCCCCAAAATTATTAATAAAAGGAATGCTTTCATGCCAACCTCCCTTATAAGAATCAATCTCCTATTTGTTGAATCAATTTTATAGAATATTAAATTAAGAAAGTATTAGAAGAAAATTAAAAATCTCTAATGGGGATAAAGGGGTCTGATAAATTATAGAAATAAAAATTGTGAGGGAAGAATAAGAGAAAACGGGAAGCTATTAACCGAGTCTTTCCCGTTCTGACACATCTCGAATGATCGCCGTAAAGAAATTTCCTTCATGAGTTTTCCATGTCGAGATGGAAAGTTCAATGGGGAACTCCTCTCCAGTTTTTCTTAAACCCGTGACCTGAAGAGTTTTTCCAATGACCCGCGCTTCGCCAGTCGCATTAAATCGGTTAAGTCCGGCTTGATGAGGCTGACGAAAACGTTCGGGCATGATCATCGTCAGCGGTTGCCCCAGAGCTTCAGCAGCCGAATAGCCAAACATGATCTTGGCCATTTTATTCCAAGAAACAATGTTTCCTTGTTGATCTGCCGAGATAATTGCATCGTGAGCAGTCTCAACCAGAGTCGCTAAACGCTGTTGATTGACTTGCAAGACCTGACGATGTCTTTGAAGAATTTCAAAAATTTGTTTAATAAAAATGGCTAGGAAAAAATTAAATACCAAGATCAAACCATAAACAAAGAGAATCCAGTTTAAAGCTTGATTTCTCATCATAAAAGCCGTTTTTGTGGATTCTTGAAAAACAACGGTCCATCGATAATGAGGAACCTGTTCATAGGCACAAAGGCGATTTTCTTGTTCATCAGGGTTGAAGGCGATGATAAGACCACTTTTCCCTTCCAAGGCTTTTTGAACAGCGGGAACGCCAGAAAAATCCACAATTTCTTCTTGGGCAAGGAACTTGGGATGCGCTGCAATTTGTCCTTTCTGATCGGTAAAATAAATGAACCCTGAAGAATCCAAATACATTTCCTGACTCCAAAGCAAGAGAGTATCCAATTTGACCTGGAGAACCAGAATCCCAAGAACATCACCCAGATTTGTTTTGATGGGAATCGCTACGGCAATCACACTGTATGATGGTTCTGCAGATCTTTTATAAACTTCAGAAATGTAGGGTTCCCATTGTTGGGTCACTCCGCGGTACCAATCTCGAAAAGCAAAGTTCTTTCCCATAATATTAGGAAGATGTGGCGTATCCGCCATCATGTTGCCTTCGGGATCCGTCAAGAAAAGCCTGTCGATATAAGAAAAATTTTGAGGAACGTCATCTAATATCTGAATGGCCTCTTCCCATCGTTCCTCCTGGATCAAGCGACGAAATTGCGCGCGTGACGCTAAAGACATTCCCACTTCCGTCATTCGATCAAACTTGTCTTCAAGAGCGCTGGCCGCAAAACGGGTCAAAGATTGACGTCGCTGAAGGACCAATTCGCTAAGATCACGATTGATTTCACGATAACCTAAAGAAGCGACAAAGATGATGGATAGCGTGGGAACAAGAAAGATGCTCCACCTAACCAATCTTTGCTTTAGGCGGTCATCATGGTTTGAAAATAAGGCAAGGGTCATCCAGTTGATGAGTTTGATAAACATCTTCCCTCTCCAATGAGTATAAAGTTACCAATTATCTATTTTTGTTTTAACACAAAAAGATGGATGAGCCAAGTCAAAGGTGGGATTTTATAATTTCACTTCTTCGGCAATCATTTCTCGACAGGCCTCCGCACATGTGTAACAAATCTCCGCACAGTCCTGACAATGCT
>JANLHA010000187.1 GCA_024653845.1 Candidatus Omnitrophota bacterium
GTCGGAGCCACCAAGATCGAATCCGACCCAATGAAAGCCTCATCCCCGATAGACGTCCTATGTTTCTTTTCTCCGTCAAAATTTGCCGTCACAACCCCTGCACCAATATTGACCTTCTTCCCAACAGTCGCATCGCCCAAGAAACTAAAATGTTTCATGATCGAGCCCTCCCCGACCGAAGAACGCGAAACTTCGGCAAAATTTCCAATCTCTACACCATCAGCAATTCGTGTTTCTGGACGCAGGTGCGCAAATGGTCCAATCAAACACTTTTTACCAATCTTGACATTCTCTTCAATCACGGTAAAAGGCTTGATGATGGTATCGGTACCAATCTTCACCGTATGATCAATGAACGTCGTCAACGGATCAATAATCGTCACTCCCTGCTCCATCAAATTTTTCAGAACATTTTCTCGCATAAAACTTCCAACGATCGCCAAACCTTCTCGTGTATTAACACCCAATCCCTCTTGAGGAGTGTCCGTTTGCGTTGTTTCAATCATCAATCCTTGCTGAACAAAAAGCGCGATAATATCTGTTAAATAAAATTCTTTCTTTGTCGGGTTCAACCCAATTTCTTGCACCGCCTTGAAAAGCAACTCACTCTGAAAACAATAAACACCGACATTGATTTCACGAATCTTTTTTTCATCAAACGTGGCATCGCCTTCTTCCCGAATCGCCAAAACCTTTTTTTCTCCATCACGAATCACACGGCCATATCCCTGGCTATCTTCCACGACCGCCGTTAAAAATGTACACGCTGCTTTTTGTCGACGATGTCGTTGAAGCAAATCTCGGATAGATTCTTTTCGAAGAAGAGGTGTATCCCCACAAAGGATCAAGACATCTCCTCGATATTCCCGGCAAAATTCTTTGGCACATTTGACCGCATCCGCCGTACCCAACAACTTCTTTTGAATCACCGTCGAGACAGCTGGCCCCAAATGCTCACGGACCTGCTCCGCCTGATGCCCCAAGACCACACAAATTTTCAAAGATCCAACCGCTTTCGCAACTTCTAAAACATAATCAATCAAAGGACGACCCGAAATTTTATGCAGGACTTTCGGAGTTTCCGACTTCATCCGTGTCCCTTTTCCCGCTGCCAAAATGATGGTCCGCAAATCTTTCATGCCGCGGTTCGCCCTTCTCAATTCTCAATCAAATACTGCCCAGCCAGGATTCGAACCTGGAAAAGCAGATCCAAATTCTGCTGTGTTACCATTACACCACCGGGCAAGAATAAAATGATTTACGTTGCGCGTAGGTGGGCTTCGTAAGCTTCGAGGACCTTTTTCTGCAGATACTCCCGGAACTCTTGAGTTACAGGATGTGCAATGTCACGATGTTCAGCCTTGGCATCATGATCTTCCTGATCCTCTCGGTGCATTGGCAGGGCCGCCCCACATTGATTACAAAATTTACTCCCCACCTCATTCTTAAAATGACATTTCGTACACGCAACCTTCAATTTTCTCGACGGCATTGCGATAAACAAGCCGCTTGATCCCTGAATCACTTTGATATTTCGAACGACAAAGACATTGTCAAATGTCACCGTCGTATATGCTTTCAATTTTTTATCAGCCCCCTCTTTAGGAAAAACGCGAATCTCCGTGATCTCCATGAACATCTCTCCTGTTAGAATGTTCGTACCACATAGACACGCCGGTAATAACGGCTTAAGCGCTTTTTAAGGGCCTGTGCTTCTGAAAATGAATTGACCACGGCAAAAACTGCAGGACCACTTCCTGAAAAATTGGCTTTGACCCCGCCGCAGGTCTCAAAACGCTTCCTGACATTCAATAATCCTGGACAAATTTTCAGGATGCCTTCTTCTAAATCGTTAAAGAGCAGTGATTTGAGTTTCTCAAGATCATTTTTCTGTAAACAGGGAATAAGGATATTAACATTATCCTTTATCTTTGTCAATTTTAAATTCAACCGCCCAAAAACCTCTCCGGAATACATCTTCAGACGGGGAACCACCAAGACTTGCCAGAGCCGTTTCTTCAAATTCAAAGGTTCAATCTTATCCCCGCGTTCGGTTCCGAGTGCCCAAGAGCTTTGATATAAAAAAAATGGAACGTCACTTCCAATCTGCCGGCCATGCTCCACCAATACTTCAAGCGGCAATTTCAATTTCCAAAGCTTATTGAGACCTAAAAGCGCAGTCGCGGCATTACTGGATCCCCCCCCTAAACCTGCGGCGACAGGGATGCGTTTGATAATTTTGATTTTGACCCCACTTGTTACACGATAATTCTGCTGCAAGCATTGAGCCACGCGGTAAATCAAATTTTTGGCACCACAGGGAACTTGAGGATCATTGCAAGTGATCCGAATGTTTTGATCTTTTTGGGAAGTAAAAATTAAATCGTCAGCCAAGTCGATGCGCTCAAAAAGGGTACGAAGATCATGATAGCCATCGGATCTTTTCTGAACCACTTGAAGGGAAAGATTGAGTTTTGCAGGCGATGATAAGCGCAGATGAGGCATAAGGTGGGGAAATTTGAAATCAGTCGACAGAGTTCAATTTTGTGCGAACCGATTCTTGGTCCGGCATCAAATCCAAAGATTTTGTCCAAGATTGTTTGGCTTCATCAGGCTGCCCGAGCTGAAAATAGACATCGCCAAGATGTTCATAAATGACTGGGTCATCGAGGAGACTTCCGGCTTTTTTCAAATAACGCAAGGCCTCGGCATACTGTCCTTTTTTATAATGCACCCATCCGAGACTATCCAAATAAGCCCCGTTATCTGGATCAATCTTCAAAGCACGCTCAATCAATTGTTGAGCTTCATCCAAATTCTTTCCATCTTCCGCATACAGGTATCCTAAAGAATTCAGACACGTATCATGTTCTGGATTTGCGGTGATCGCTCGAGAAAAAAGCTCCATGGCTTTCTCTTTATTGCCTGTTTCAAGATACAGAGATCCTAAAAGAAACATGACATCCGCGTCCATGGGATTCAAAGATAAAATCCGCTCGAACTGCTGAATGGCTTTGGGATAATCTTTCTGGGAGTAATAAAGTTGTGCGAGATATCCGTAAATCTCGACATTCTTGGGATCCGCTTCAGAAAATGTGGTGAGAAGGATTTCGTATTCTTTGGCGGCAAGATCAAACTTTTTCTGAGTGGAATAAATGAGGGCTAAAAGATAATGGGCTTGGGCATTTTTCTGGTCTTGCAAAAACACCTTTTGCAGCTCTGCAATCGATTCGTCCAATTTCCCCAATCGGGCGTAATCGGCTCCCAATCGAAGATGAATCACGTAGCTATCTTGGTATTTAGCTGCCTTGTGAAATTCTTCAATCGCCGAAGGGGTATTTCCCATAAAATCATGGATCACCCCCATTGTGTAGGCCGCCAAGGCGTGGGCAACTCGTTCCTGATCTGCATCAACAGATTCAGCAAATGAAGAAGATTGCCCTCCTACCACTAAAAATAATGAGAGAATAAACCCAAAAAAGTATTGGGGAAATTTTCTAAACTTCATGGCACACCTTAACCCTCAAAAGGGTTATGCCCAATCACGTTTTTTAAGATGACGCAAAGCTTTTCGAAGCTTCTTACGCTTGTGGGTTCGAATCTTTCGAGCTTTTCGCTTTCTGCCGCATGGCATACGTATGTCCCTTTCTAATCCTAGTATATAACTTTATTAAGTGGATATTCAATGATTCCTTGTGCCCCAGCTTGGGTCAAGGCCAAAATCATATTTCTTACTTTGCTTTCGTGAATGATGGTCTCAACGGCCAACCATTCCCCCTTACTCAATTGAGAAATAGTCGGATTTTTCAATGAAGAAAGCTGTCCAAGAACTTTGTCCAAATTTTTCTTCTCGACATTCATCTTGAGTCCCACCATTCCTTCGGCATCGATGGCACCCTTCAAAAGCATCTTGATCTGATCCATTTTATTTTTCTTCCACGGATCCTTAAAAGAATTTTTATTGGCAATGAACTGGGTCGTGGACTCACAGATCGTCGAGACAATGCGAAGTTTATGCGCCTTGAGACTGCTTCCTGTTTCGGTCAATTCGACAACGGCATCAACTAGCCCTGAGGCCACTTTCGCTTCCGTGGCTCCCCAGCTGAACTCAACATCCGCCTTCACGCCATTTTTCTTCAGATAATTTTTGGTGACATTCACCAACTCTGTCGCGACACGTTTGCCTTCCAGATCTTTGACACTTTTGATCGAAGAATCTTCTGGGACCGCCAACACCCATCGCACCTTCACCGAGGTTTGTTTTGCATAAACCAAATCTGCCAAGACATTGACATCCGACTCGTTTTCCAAAGTCCAATCCGCACCTGTGATCCCACAATCCAAGACCCCATCTTCCACATAACGCGACATTTCCTGCGCTCTCAAAAGCACAGGATCAATTTCCTCATCGTCGATATAAGGGAAATAGGAACGACCTGAAGCAAAAATTTTAAACCCCGCCCGCTCAAAAACTTTAAACGTGGCTTCTTGCAGACTTCCTTTGGGTAAACCTAATTTCAATTTTTTCATTGTCTTAGAAAAATCCCTTCTCTAAAAAGTAGAGCATTAATTAAGATCACCAATTCTAGAGGAAGTCATTATACTCATCGAGTTTTATATTGTAAAGAAAAAAGGCGGCTTCTCTTGTCAAATAAGCCTTTCATCGATATAATGGGCACCATCTTTAAAAATGCATTATAATTTTTAAAATAGCGGGTGACCTGCAATAGAAATAAAAATTGAAAGGAATTCCATGTTAAAAACTATTCGTAAGAAAGGCGTTATTAAGAAACTCCTCTGGGCGGTTGCCATATCGATCATCCTCTCTTTCGGAATCTTTAGCCAAATTTACCTTCTGGAAGAACGCGGCCAAGGAGATTACGCCGGCAAAATTTTTGACAAAAAAATTTCTCTACGTGAATTCCAAAGAGAACTCCAATTCATCCAGTTGCAAGCCAGAATGCAATACGGAGTTGAGTTCCAGCGCCTCTTAGAATCACTCGACTTGACATCCCAAACATGGGACAGACTGATTCTTCTTCACGAAGCTCAAAAACGAAATATCAAAATCCCTGATCAAGAGATTATTCAAATGATTGAAAAATCGCAAGCTTTCCAAAGAAAAGGACGGTTTGATCGACTCTTGTACGAAGACCTTCTTCAACATTTGGGAATCAACCCTCGCGATTTTGAAGAAGGGTTTAGAAACTCACTCAAAATCACCAAGCTTTATGAACAAGAAACATCGGATATCGCTCTCTCCGACGAAGATATCTTCCAAGAATATCGGAAGCAACACGAAAAAATCCAAGTGAGCTACATCCTTTTCCCCGTTGAAGATTTCAAAAATCAAGTAACCTTTGATGAGGCTCAGGCCAAAGATTATTATGAAAAAAATAAAAATCAGTTCATGATGCCTCCCAGTGTCAATGTCG
>JANLHA010000192.1 GCA_024653845.1 Candidatus Omnitrophota bacterium
CTCGCGTCTAAGCCCACCATGTCATCGCGGCTCTGCACCACCGCGCGCCACCAGGCATTCTTCAAGTTACGCTTGAGCTCAACACCATACGGACCATAGTCCCAGGCGCTGGCCAAACCGCCATAGATCTCGGAGGATTGAAAGATAAAACCTCGTCGCTTGCACAACGCAACGATTTTATCCATCTCCACAGCTAATTCTGACAACGATGTCCCCGCTTTCATCCTTGGAAACAATTCCTATTGGAAGGGTTGCTGAAGGTACGAACGGAGAGTTATTCTAACAAAAGCCAAAAAAAAAGCAATGATTTTGTCGATCCAAGCAAGACGTAGGGCTATATAAGCAACCGTTGCAAAAATTTTGTAACTTCGGCGGGATTTTTCAGATGATATTGGGCGCAAGATTTGGCTCTTTTGCCAACCACCACGCTCAACCCTTGCCCCCTTAACACTTCAAAAGCATCTTCGTCGGTTTGATCGTCACCAATATAAATCGGCCAAACTTTTTTGTTTCGACTTCGCTTCAAAAGCCATTCCACGGCCCTGCCTTTTCCCCAATCCACCGGAGGCCTCACTTCAAAGACCTTTTTCCCTCGACCGATTTTGATTTTATTTTCTTGAAGGTATGGATTGCAGATTTGATGAAAAATTCGAGAAACTCTCGGCCTCATTTTGACCGGAACACGACGATAATGCAGAGACAATGTGATTCCTTTGTCTTCTAAAAAAATTTCGGGAATGTCCGAAAATTTCTGAACTAACTTCTTATGGATCTCTTGCATAACTTTTTTCTGACTACGATTAATGCGATCAAATCGGATTCCCGGCCCTCGGATCTCGAATCCATGATTCCCGGCGTAAATGATGTTTTTAATGCCGACTTTGGCTTGCACGTCTTTGAGCCCTCGCCCGCTAATCACTCCTAAAGTTATGTCCCGTCGGGCGGCGAGCTTCTTGAGCAAGCCTCGAGTCTTTTGAGAAAGGATAGCGTGAGCTGGAGTTTCCGCAATGGGCGTTAGAGTCCCATCGAAGTCCAGCAACAAAAGGAGCTGTCGTTTTGGGTTTTCCTTTTTTAAAAGATCCCAGACCTCAAGGAGAGGCTTCTTGCTTGTTTTCATCTTCTTTGAACTCAAATTTCAAAAGGTCTGACAAAACTTTTCCTGCCCAGCGGAAAATATTGTGGTTGGCAACAATCTCTCGCATTTTTTTCATGCGTTTGCGACGCTCGTCTTCAGACAACGCGAGCGCAGTCAAAATTCCTTCCCCAAACTGATCACAATCATACGGGTTGACTTGGATGGCATCGGTGAGTTCACGCGCGGCACCCGTGAATTGGCTCAAGATCAGTGTCCCTTCTTCATCGTATCGGCTCGAAATGTATTCTTTAGCCACCAAATTCATCCCATCATGCAAAGAACTCACCAAGCAAACATCACCGGTCCGATACAATGCTAACACTTCGGCCAAAGAGAAATGTCGTCGGGCAAGGATGACCGGTTTCCATCGCCCCACCCCATGCTTCCAATTGATCTCTTCAACAAGGGCATTGAGCTTGTCATTGAGATTCTTATATTCGGGCAAATGCAGCCGCGTGACCACACCGATTTGCAAAAAGACCACTTTCTTTTTCCATTCGGGATGATTTTGCAAGAAACTGTCCATGGCCGCAAGTTTTTCTGGAATACCTTTGGTGTAATCCAAACGATCCAAGCTGATCAGCACTTTCTGACCAGAGAGTCCGAATTCCTGCACAAGCGTATTTTTTTTAGTCGTGACCTCCGGAGATTGCGCGAACCGGCTCAAGCCTTCAAAATCCACGCCAATCGGATAGGAGCGCACCAATGTGGTGTGATTGCCTTTGATCACGGCTTCCGCTTCTCGATCAATTTTGCACTCCAATTCCCGATCAACCACATCAAAAAAGTTATTGCAGTGATAGCGAATGTGAAAACCGAGAAGATCGTTGGCCAAAAGTCCCTCAAGGATTTCTTGTTTCTGCGGACAAATACGAAACGTTTCATAACTTGGCCACGGGATGTGCCAAAAATGCGCAGTGATCACGCGGTCACCGGCCAATTGTTTTAAAAATTTAGGAAGAAGACAGAAATGATAATCTTGGATCCAGACAAATGCTTTTTTGTTGCCTACTTCTTCCATGACGGCTTGAGCAAATTTCATATTCACCGTCTTGTACATTTCCCAGTCTTCCCGTCGAAAAATGGGCCGGCAGAACGTGGTGTGCGACAAAGGCCACAACACCTCATTGGAATATCCGTAGTAATACCCGACCTCTTCTTCTTTGGTAAGCCAAACCCGCTTGAGGGTGTAACGAGGATTACCTTCCGGGACTTGAATGCGACCTTGCTCATCAGAAACATCGCGGTCCGCCTCGCCATTGCCATAAGCCACCCAACTGCCCTGACAAGCTTGCATCACTGGATCAAGAGCGCTGATTACGCCTCCGACTCCGCGTTGAGACTCAATCTTCCCCTGCTTGAAATTATGGATGTAGGGCTGCCGATTGGAGACCACGATGAAAGCGTAGTCCCCCATTTTGTCTTTGACCAATTTTTGCAAATCTTCTTTTGTCCACATGGGGACATTTTACTCCTAGGTAGGAAGAGAAGTCAACCCTTGAATCTCGTCGGTGATAATTCAAGAAGAATGATAACTAAGATTTCCGCAACTCTTCTTCAGACATGTGGTAACTGTGTTTAGCATCAGGGAATTGACCATGAAGAACTTCCTTCTGAAATTGCTGAATCGCTTGAAGGACGGTAGAATTGAGATCAACGTATTGTTTGACAAACTTAGGATGAATCTGACTAGAAAAGCCTAAAAGATCATGGGTCACCAACACTTGGCCGTCGCAGAAAAGACCCGCACCGATTCCAATTGTTGGGATTTTCAACCCCTTAGTGATTTCTTCGGCCAGACGATCAGGAATGCATTCTAAAACAAGACTAAAACATCCGGTGGCTTCAAATTGCTGAGATTCTTGCATGATCCGTCGGGCAGAGTAGGCGTCTTTACCTTGGACCTTGAATTCTACCGCAGTCTGCGGGGTCAACCCCACATGCCCCATGACGGGGATTCCTGTCTTGACAATCGCAGCTGCCACATCCACACAATTCTCGCACCATTCAAGCTTGACCCCGTCACACCCCGCCTCATCAATAAAACGCTTGGCATTTTGGATTGCATCCTCTGGACTTTTTTCATATGACCCGCAAGGCATGTCTCCGACAAGAAATGCTCGCTGAACTCCTCGCCGGACAGCCTTAGCATGATGAATCATGATGTCCATATTCACATCTCTCGTCGAGGAAAGCCCCAAAACCACATTGGCGAGAGAGTCTCCCACAAGGATGATATCAATGCCACTTTGATCGATGACCCGAGCCAAAGGATAATCATATGCAGTCAGCATGGTGATTTTTTCTGCCCGTTTCTTCTTCGCTAGAATGTCTTCAAGTCTGACTTTGTTCATTTCGCCTTCAAATATTCATCAATGTTTTCGGCCACGCGCTTACCGGAGGCCAGCGCGTCGACCAAACGTCCCGCGCCCGTCACAACATCTCCGGCTGCGAAAACGCCTTGCATAGAGGTCATGGCCGTTTGCGAATCAATCCAAATGCGTTCATTCTGGATACGAAGTTCTGGGATCCAGTGCTGCAAGGGCGTGACCTGACTTTCTGCGGATGCCAAAACCACCGTCTGTGCGTCGATGATAAATTCGGAATCCGGAACGGCCACGAGCTGCCAATTCCCATCGGAAAAGGGATCGGCAAAATCCATACGAACACATCGGACACCCGACACCGCACCCGCACTATTAGAAATGATTTCTAACACTTGAGTCGAAGGCATGATCTGGATGCCTTCTTCCATCATATCTTCTCGATCTTGCGCATGGATTTTCAATTCTTCTTCTGCACGAGAAAAAACCAATGAAACTTGAGTTTGCCGACGAGCACAAACCCGCGCGCAATCCACAGCCAAATACCCATCTCCCAAAACAACCACTTGCGCTCCCAAAGCCATCGGAAAATTTTTCATCAAATTCTTTTGTCGAGCCAAATGAATCTTCATCAAAAGCTCTCGTCCATAATAGACTCCAGCAAGCTCTTCTCCAGGGATGGACCCCAGACGAGGAGCTCCAGTTCCCACCGCCAGAAGGATTGCAGCAAATCCTTGTTCAAAAATTTTAGAAATGGAAAACATTCGACCCAAATGAGCATTGGTTTGGAATTGCACTCCTTTTGTCTTAAGCCCTTCAATCTCCTGATCCAAAACCTGACGTGGGAGACGGAATTCCGGGACTCCATAACGCAAAATTCCCCCCACCAAAGCTGAAGCTTCAAAAACCGTCACCGCATATCCTCGACGAGAAAGTCTTGCCGCGGCCGCAAGACCTGCAGGGCCTGATCCGACAATGGCAACCCTTTGCAATCGAGGGCGACGATGTTCATCCATGGCCGAACGGGTCTTCCCGTGATCGGCAGCAAATCGTTCCAATGCCCGAATTCCAATTGCGGCCCCTTCTTTTTCTAAGACACAACTCTTCTCGCACGGAGCCAGACAAACGCGCCCACAAATTGCGGGGAAATCATTTTCTTCCTGAATCTTTTGCAGAGCCTGCGTTGTTTCTCCCTCTCTGAGTAACCGAATAAAACCTGGGATATCAATCCCCAAAGGACAGCCCGGCTTACACGTCGGATCGCTGCATTGAGGACAGCGCTTGGCTTCTTCAAAACAGACCCGCTTAGCGAGCCCCTGAGACACTTCCTCAAAATTCTTCAAACGTTTTTCTTTATGTTGAACCGTCGGTCGTGGTTGTAGCATCACTTTTTCCAAGCTTCCAAAAACATTTTTGATAACGACATGGCCTCTTGTGGCTGATGTTGAGTTCTAAACTCTTCCCAGGCGTCTCGCCGCTTTTGAAGATCATCAAAATCCATTTGGTGGCCGTCGAACTCAGGGCCTTCTTCGCACCCCAATACCCAACGTCCACCGACTTTGATCCGACATGACGCACACACCCCTGTTGGACATGAAATGGGAAAGTCTAATTGAACCAACATCGGGATTTGCTTTTCTTTGGTCATTTGACAAATTTCACTCATCATATCCAATGAGCCAACCGCATAAACCAATCGGATATCTTCTTTTCCCAAGATTTTCTTAACCAATATGCTCGCCGTTGCTTTTTGTTGATAGGTTCCATCTTCAGTCCCGACAAACAATTGATGGCAAGCCGGACGCACCTGGGGTTCTAAAAACAATTCTCGTCGGGTTTTAGCACCCAAAACCCCCAAAACTTTATTACCCGCATCTTTTAAAGATTGCGCAATGGGCAAAATTTGAGCCGCTCCAATTCCGGTCGCGACACATACCACTTGTCCTAATTTTTCGGGACGAAAGGATTTCCCCAATGGCCCGGCCATCGAAAAAAGGGGCTCATTCAAAGGCATGTTCCCTAACTGTTGCGTGGTCTCTCCAATTTCTTGGACAATCAACGTGATGATTCCTTTTTCGGGGGAGACTTTAACCACGCTCAAAGGGATCGCTTCGCTGCGAGCAAAAGGTGCGATCATTACAAATTGGCCAGGCCGCGCTTTCTGAGCAATCAATGGCGCAGAAATATCCAGTCGCTTGATATTCGGTCCTAAAATTTGTTTATTGAGAATAGAAAACATGTTATTTCTTGATCTGTTTGAGCATTTCACTTAAAGACAACGTATTAACGACATCCTTCTTGGTCAACCATCCTCGTCGAGCGACGGCCACGCCAAACTTCATCAATCCCATGTGTTCCGCCCGGTGGGCATCGGTGTTGATCACAAATCGAACTCCCTGACTTCGGGCAAAATAAACATGCGCAGAGTTGAGATCCAAACGATGAGGAAACGCATTGATCTCCAAATAAGTATTGTGATCAACCGCCGCCTTGCAAACTTCTTTAAAATCAATATCGTATGGATCGCGTTTGCCCAAATGCACGCCCGTCGGATGCGCAATTGCATTCACGCTTTTATGAGAACAGGCTTTGACCAAACGCCGCGTCAACTTGTCTCGACTCTGTTCAAAGCCACTGTGAATGGCGGCAATCACGATATCAAACTCGCTCAAGATTTTGTCATTGTAATCCAAATTCCCGTCGGAATCAATCTCGACTTCCGTTCCAAACAAAATGCGAAAATCCTTATACCCTCCATTAAGCTCATCAATTTCCTTCTTTTTCTTCTTCAAGTCCTCAACCGAAACCCCACCCGCCACGCGCAAACGGGGTGAATGGTCACTGATGGCTAAATACTGATACCCTCGCTGGCGGGCCGACTCTGCCATCGCGCAAATCGTATCATGCCCATCCGAATATGTGGAATGAACATGCCATTCTCCTTTGATATCTTCAAGCTCAAGGAGGCTGGGCACCTTTTTGATTTTGGCAAATCCCTCGTCTCCAAAAAGCTCTTTTTCTCCGATATCTTCTCGCAATTCCGGTGGAATATAAGGAAATCCTAAAGCCTGAAAACAATCCTCTTCTGTCTTACTCGCCAGAGTCTTTTCGGAATCGCCTTTGACGGAAAAAATCCCATATTCACTGACCTTCTTATGTTCTTTGATCGCAATCTGACGCAACTTCACGTTAAAATTCTTCGAACCCGTAAAATACAACAACGCGGCCCCAAAAATTTTTTCATCGATCACTCGCAAATCCACTTGGATGTTTTCATTGGTCAGAATGGAGGATTTGGTCTCACCATGGACGTTGACACTCTTCACCTGTGGCAAAGATACAAAAGCGTCCATCACTTTTTGAGGATCTAAGGAAACAACGAGGATATCAATGTCGCGGATGGTTTCTTTCATCCGCCGCAGACTTCCCGCAACCGAAATTTTCTTGACGGACTTGAGTTTCTTTAACTGCGCGATGATTTGATCAGAAAGGTCAACGGCAACACCCAAATTCATCCGTTCTTGCCCGGCTTGCAAAACTTTAATTCCTTTAAGAATATTCTCAACCGTTTTGGCCTGAATTCCGGGGAGCTCAAGAAGCTTGCCTTGATCTGCGGATTTTCGCAATCCTTCAATATCTTTGATTTTCAACTCATCAAAGAAAAGCTTGGCTTTCTTAGGACCTACCGACGGGACATTCATCACATCCAAAAGCGATTCAGGAATTTTTTGAATGAGTTCTTCGTAGGCATGGATTTTTCCCGTATCGAGATATTCTCCGATCTTTTCCTGAAGGGCCGTTCCCAGCCCTCCCACTTCAGACAAACGTTTTTCTTCACGCAACTTGGCAATGTCTTCGGTCAGATTCGCGATATTTTCAGCGGCACGTTCATAGGCTCGAATTTTGAAGACGATTTCTCCCTGAATTTCTAAAAGCTTGCTCATCCGCTCAAAAATCTGCGCAATTTCAAGGTTCTTCACTCAATCTTTTCCCCTTTGAGAATTTCCGGAATTTTCTGAGCATCGATTCGCAGTCCGCCATCGTGCTCAATCTTGATCGAATACAAAACCCCGGGAACAAATTTTGTTCCCGGGGCTTCAATTTGCGCATTTTTGACGCCATTTTTCATCGCTGTCTCAGAATGAAGAGCGTATTCCCAAAAATTTCGCCACAGCTCTTCTTCAAAAGCGTTACGTCCGCCGTCAATCTTGTATCCTTCAGGCACTGCGTTCATTTTGGCAAGCTCATACTCTTGGGTATTGGCTCCGTCGAGAATAAAAGCTTTCCAAAAGAGATAAACACTTTTTCCACGAAGAGCGTCGCCCTGTTTAATATGAAGATCATTGAAACGAATGACCAAAGATTGAAACTGGATGACGTTTCCTGAAAATGTGAAATAACGCGGCTCAAGGGCATCGCCCTTTGTGTCGTATTCTAGAAATTTGATCGTTGTTTCACTTCTTTGAGTGATGGGATTATATTTTTCGTCGGTCACCAGCACTTCTGCAATCCGAGAATCCGCAACCAGACGTTGGATGATTTGTTGAAGAATCCGATTTTTCTCGATGACATTCTGATAAAAGTGATAGCCTTGATATCCAAGAAAACCAAAAATGATCAGAATGATAATCGATCCCAAGGGGACTCTTTTTTTCATAAAGACATTCCTCCCTAAAATACCCCCGGCGGAGGCTTTGGCATACGTTTCGCCACTTCAATGGCGGCTCCTGCCAATTTGAAAGGAAGCGTCAAAAGAGCACATCCTGAAAACATCAGGCACAGGCTCATTCCCAGAACAAGCCGGAGACTCACCGGCCATGCTCTCCAATAAAAAAACGAAAATTTTTTCATATCACTCAACTTTCAGATAATTGAGAATCTCGACGTGATCCGGCTGAATCACGACTTTGGAAGAAAATGATTTGACGGCTGTCAATGCTTTCAAAAAAGGACGGGCCAATTCATTTAAAAGGATTTGGCGTCGCTCAACAACTCCCGCTTCCTTGTCATAACTGGCCACCATTTCAAGCAAATCTTTTTCCGTTTGCTTAAGTCTTTCGACATCTTTTTCGGCTTCCGCGATTTGTTTTGAAAGAGGCAACACTTGAGACGTGTCGACTTCTGATCCACTTTTGAGCGCATCTTTGATAGTTCTGAGCTGGGTTCGAAGTTCGCCAAGGTGATTCTCTGCCGTGGCGATATCTTTACGAACATCTTGCACCCGCTGCTGGCTTCCAGACTGCACCGCCGATTGTTTAGCCACTTGCGCAGACATCCACTGGTTGACCCAATCGATCAGACGGTCAGCTTTCAAAGCCATCTTAGCCACTTCGATAAAAAGCAACGAATTGTTCTCTTCGGTCAAACCAAAATTGACATCCCGAAAACTCTGAGCAGAAACCAAAGCACCTTTTTCTTTGGCAAGGGTATCCAAGGCATCATGGAGCACCTGAAGATTAATTCCAACGAGAAGATAATCTTTCAGAAACGTGTAGCTCGGCGAAAAATTGGGAATCAAAGGCATGTTGATGTATTGAATGGATTGATTACGATAATTTTCCGTCGAAAGCTGAAACAAGGGCTGTCGAGCAATCAGCGCATCCAAAACATGCTGGGCTTTAGCCTGATCTTTGATTTTGATGAAAAATACAAATTGGGGTAGAGGAATCATCTGGTCTGTTTGAATGTCGACAAGATAACCGCCCAGCTCATCCCCTAAGGCGGGTAAAATATCCGTTTCAATTTTTAATCCCAGATTATTTTCGATCTGTTCAATCACCTGTTGGGCAGACGCAGACTCTTGCGATCCATCTGCAGATGAGGCCGGCTGTATGGCTTGGCGCTCCAGATCCTCCTTGATTTGCTTCCAATAAAGATCCAAGTCATAACAGCCACTCCACTGATACGCTAAAATGTTGTCGGGAACAAATTCGAACGTCGCATTTTTTTGCGCAGGGCATTCGTACGCCAACTTCAAATTGGGATCCAAGAGATTCTTGTCAATGTACAAATCAACTTTGATCTGGGCAACCTTGTCAAACCGAACAGAATACCCCAAAGATTGGAATCCCTTCACCCGTTTCAAACTGTCTTGAAAAGGCTTGAGGATTTCTTGAGGATTATTTTCTTTTGTCGCCAGACGAGTGATTTGCATTTCCAATTCATTGGCCAAAACTTCAAAATTGGCATATCCCGTCATTCCCGATTTGGTCAGAGCTCCTTGAACATTAGCGGCGTAAGCTTTCTCTTTGACCAAAGAAAGCTTCTTCCCGACGACAACATCAATGGCCTGACGTGCCGCATCCGTGCCCCAACTGATGATCAAAAGATCTTTGATGCGAACGTATCCAATCTGGAAACCCTCAGGCGAAGTGACGGTCCAAATGGTGTGCCCCTGATAATCTTCGGATTTCGGAGCAAATTTTTCTTGGCTCTGTCCGGCAAAACGCGATAAGGCTTCGGCCATTTGGACTTGAGCTCCGACGCGCGTGACAATGACAATATGAGATAAAATTTTTGAAATGTCTGAGCCAATCGCCTCTTCCACATTGATGGGATAAATGGCCAAAACGACTTCTTTTCCAAAAAGTTTGTCAAAAATTTTTTTATTATCCGGCGAGAACAACTGATTCTGGAAATTTTGATAATCTGCAAGCGCCTTAGGATCTCCACCGACTTTGATCAACGTTGAACTCCAAGGGACTTGTTGCAATCCCTTCCAAAGTTGCGTCTCTTGAAATTTCTCCATGTTTTTGCTGACATCTTTGAATTGAAGATACGCAACCGGCCCCGACGGCAAAACACTGGCAATCTCAACACCCTTCTTACCGATTAAAAAAAATATTCCCATTCCGACGAGGGCAATCCCTATTAAAGCAACGAGAATGATTATTTTTCGTTTCATGAACTTTCCTTTCTCATGTCTTCTCAATCATCCAATCCCTAAAAATCGATGGGCATTCGCATTCAAAATTTGAGCTGCCTTCTCTTCTGCCAATCCTTTATACCGAGCATAAATCTGAAGGGTACGAACCACATCCTTCGGCTGAGATTTGAAACCGTCTTCTCGACTCGCATCGTATCGATAGAACACCGGCGAATCTGTTTCAATCAAGGTACTCTCAATCGGCGCATGACGAATTGCCTCCTGGGATTGAGGGCTATACGCTAAACTCGGTGTGGTCGAAACAAAATATCCAGCACTCACAATATCCTGCATCACATCGACCGGACCACTGTACCAATGAAAAACCGCACTTTGGATTCCCACCTCACGCACCGTCTCAAAACATTCCCGCCATGTTCCCCGCGCATGCACCACCACGGGTCGATTGTGCTCTTTGGCCAAGACCAACTGTCGACGGAAAACATCTCGCTGCTGCTTCTTTTTCTCAGCGTCCTGACGCACCCATTTGTACCAAAAATCCAACCCGATCTCGCCCACAACCTGCGCCTGCCCCATATGGGATTTTAAAAAATCTAAGGCTTCTTCAATTTCTTCTGTCTTGATGTTCCCGGGATGAATGCCTAAGCCTAAATAAATTTGAGGAGAAAAAAAATTATTTTTGATCTCCAAGCTTTTCTGCATGGAGGCTAAATCCATGCTGACCGCCACAATCTCTGTCACACCCGCCGCAACCGCTTGAGCTAATGCCTCGTCGAGATTCTCGACATGATCCAGATGCGCATGGGTATCAATGAGCATTGCGCGAACTTTCCAAAATGAATGTCACTGGCCCATCATTGATTAATGCCACATCCATCATCGCTCGAAACTGTCCCGTTTCCACCTTAATAGGATAAGCTCGCAATTGATTAACAAATTCATGATAAAGTTCTTCGGCGTGCCCAGGCTGGGCCGCTCTATCAAACGAAGGACGACGTCCTTGAGAACAGTCGCCTAAAAGCGTAAATTGAGACACCACCAAAAACTGAGCTCCAAGATCCAGGGCCGAACGATTCATCTTGCCCTGGTCATCTTCAAAAATACGCAATTCAACAAGTTTAGAAACAAGATACTCGACATCTGCAACACTGTCTTCTTTCGCCACGCCGACGAAAACAAGTATCCCTGGACCAATTTGCCCGACCGTCTTTGAATCGACCGTCACTCGAGCTTCTTTGACACGCTGGATGACCAATTTCATAATAGACTTTCTTGAATATCTTAAAGATTATAGTTTCTTTGCGGCGACGGGTCAATGTGAATTGCGGAATTGACACCCTCTGCGATTTGTGTTAGTTTCGCCTCATGTTACTTCCTGCTGTTCTCAAACGTTATTCTTTCCCGGAAGAAATTCAGAACTTTTTTCATCAAGAAGGAATTCATGAACTTTATCCTCCTCAAGCGGCAGCCATCAACGCTGGAGTTCTCGATGGGAAAAACCTTCTTCTTTCTGTTCCGACAGCCGCGGGGAAAACCCTGATCGCCCAACTGGCCATTCTCAAATCTCTTCTTTCGGGAGGCAAACGTTGCCTCTACATTTGCCCACTGAAAGCTTTGGCCAATGAAAAATACCAAGAATTCCAGAAGTTAACCGCTTCTCTAGAAATTAGTATCGGAGTGGCGACCGGAGACTCCACCAATCGCGATGATTCTCTTGCCCAACACCAAGTGATCATCGGAACTGCAGAAAAAGTGGATTCTCTTTTGCGTCACCGTAGCCCCTGGTTGACTCAAGGACTGAGTGTGGTTATTTTTGATGAAATCCATTTTCTCGACGATGGTTCGCGCGGCCCCACTTTAGAAATTCTCATCGCCCGGATTCGTCAACTCAATCCCCAGATTCAAATCATTGCGCTGAGCGCGACCATCCAAAACTCGCAAGAAATGGCCGACTGGCTCGATGCCCAATTGGTCACCAGCACATGGCGCCCTGTTCCTCTTAAAGAAGGTGTCTACTTCGACGATAAAATTCAATTTTCTCAAGGTGGAACTCGACTGATCACGGAAGGCCACGGAGAAGAAGATTTGAACAAGCTTTGTTTGGACACGATGCGTCAAGGGGGACAACTTTTGGTTTTTGTCAATTCTCGTCGGTCAACTCAAGCGGCATCTTTAAAACTTCGATCATCGATTTCTCAACTCCTTAACGATGACGAGAAAAAACAACTTGTTAAAATTTCTCAGAAGATCATCGGTACTAGCGCTCATGCCACACGCATTTGCCGGCAATTGGGGGAAACCGTTCTTTATGGCGTGGCCTTTCATCATGCCGGGCTCAAGCCCCATCAACGGGAATTGGTTGAAGAGTCTTTCAAAAAAAATCTCATCAAAGTGATTTGCGCCACACCCACACTAGCGGCGGGGGTCAACTTACCCGCCCGTCGGGTGATTGTGCGGGATGTCAAACGCTTTGAAGCCCAATTGGGTGCCTCTTATATTCCGACCTCAGAGTACAAACAGTGCGCAGGACGCGCGGGACGTCCACGATATGACCCTTATGGAGAAGCGATCCTCATGGCCAAGACGTCTTCACAAATCAGGACTCTTTTTGACCGCTATATCCTCGCGGATCCAGAACCCGTCACTTCCAAACTGGCGGATCCTTCAGCCTTGCGCGTTCATATTCTTGCGTCCATCGTCGGAGAATATGTCCACGACATCAATGAAACCCTGGAATTCCTATCTCACACTTTTCTTGCGCACCAAAGACAAACATCACACCTTTTGGAGCTCATCAGCGAAACATTTGAATTCCTCGAGGAGGAAGAGTTCATTCGTAAAAATGGATTTCGGTTTTTCGCTACACCTTTTGGTCAACAGACCAGCCGCCTATATATTGATCCCCTTTCTGCGATCACATTGCGGGATGGCTTGAAAAAACTATCAAAACAAAATGATCTTTCTGCAACGGCCGTTCTTCACTGGATCTGCTGTTGTCGTGACGCCCCGCTTTTGAAAGTGGGAACCAAAGACTTGGAAATAATCGAAGGGTTTGCTCAAAGAACTGCCTCTGAACTTGTTTTAACGCCTGATGACCTCCCACAATTGGAAGATTTCTTCCAATCTTTGGCGATTATGAAAACGACCATGATGCTCACCACCTGGATCGACGAAGAACGGGAAGAAACCATCTGCGACTATTTTAATATTGGCCCTGGGGACGTTTATCGCCATACCGAAGCAATCCGCTGGCTGCTTTATGCTGCTATCGTCATTGCGGACCTTTTTCAACAGAAGAAGCTAAATTTTATCTTAGCCAAAATCAAAAGTCGCGTACAGTACGGGGTTAAAGAAGAACTTCTTCCTCTTGTTGACATTAAGGGAATCGGCCGGGTGCGCGCAAGAAAACTCTTCGAAAAAGGCTTTCGTAAACTCTCTGATTTCAAATTGATTCCTGCCGAACAACTTGCCGAAGTTCCGCTTATTGGCAAAAATTTGGCTCTCGAACTCATCGAACAGGCCCATCAAGGCCGATAAAATTTTCGACAATCTTAAAGACGCATGATATACTTGAATTGACGTCGTGGAGGACAAAACTCGTGTCAAAGTCTGGACAAATAACGCTCGAATATATTTTACTTCTGACAGCACTTGTGGTTGCCATCATTCTTTTCATGTCTGAAAAAGGGCCCCTCACGCAGCACATGAAGGATACTTACCGTGACGGGTTCGATCAACTCGAAGGCGCAGGGAAACGAACATTTGATGCATTAACTCCTGGCCCTGGTTCTCCATAAATTTGTTGAGAGCTTTTAAAGGAGATCTCAAAGATGAAAAACAAAAAAAAATCGGCCCAAAGCACAATTGAATATCTTCTTCTTGTAACAGCGGTCGTAGGGTTTCTGAACGTTTTTTTTCAAGGAGATGACTTTAAAGGGCAATTTGAACGCACGTATACCCCAGGGACCGAAGATGTGCAGAAAATGAGTACACATCTTTGGAATGCCATTGGGAAAAAAGATCTTGATCCGACGTCCCCTCCTCCTCGACAAGCCATTGTCTGGCAACCCGAACCCGGCGATCCACAACCTTGTGATAGCAACCCCAATGATCCATCATGCTGGCCATTTAATCTTCCTGAATATGATCCTGGCTCTCCTCTGCCGCAAGATCCCGAATACGATCCTCGGGCAGATATGCCTTTTTACCAGCCCCCTGAATACGATCCTGCGTCTCCTCTGCCGCAAAATCCTGAGCCCGGAGATCC
>JANLHA010000197.1 GCA_024653845.1 Candidatus Omnitrophota bacterium
GAAGCGAAGACGGCGGGATACCGCAGGGACAGGACCCGCATTAAAAAATTTATGTTTACCGCTAACGAAATTCGTCAAAAATATTTGCAGTTTTTTGCCTCTAAGGGCCATACGATTGTCCGGAGTGACTCGGTGGTCCCGAAGGATGACCCGACGGTATTGTTTACCACCGCCGGAATGCAGCAATTCAAACGGCAATTTTTAGGATATATCGAAGGCTACACACGTGCGACCTCGTCACAGAAATGCATTCGCACCGATGATCTTGATAAAGTTGGCAAGACGGCGGTTCACCATACATTTTTTGAAATGCTGGGGAATTTTTCTTTTGGCGATTACTTTAAGAAAGAGGCCATTGCTTGGGCTTGGGAATTTTTGACCAAAGAAATGAAATTGCCGGCTGATAAACTTTGGGTCTCGGTTTATAAAGATGATCGTGAGGCCGAAGAGATTTGGTTGAAAGACATTAAAATCCCCGCAGATAAATTAGTGAGGCTCGGTGATAAAAGCAATTTTTGGCCATCGAATGCTAAAGAAAATGGTCCGAATGGCCCCTGCGGGCCGTGTTCGGAAATTTTTTACGACTATGGTGTCAATCCCAATTGTCCGAATAAGGAGAAGTGCGATCCCGACTGCAGTTGTGGACGTTTTTCAGAAGTTTGGAACTTGGTGTTTACCCAATTCAATCGCAAGGATGGCGGAGTTTTGGAGCCACTTCCGTCGAAGAACATCGATACCGGAATGGGGCTTGAGCGTCTGGTTGCGGTTGTTCAGGGCAAAAAGAATAATTACGAAACGGATTTGTTTGAACCGATTTTGAAGGCGATTACGAAACTCAATATTAATCCTTCAGAAAATTATAAGAGACTAATTATCGCTGATCATATTCGTGCCATTGTTTTTGCGATTAATGATGGAGTCATTCCTAGCAATAAGGAGCGTGGCTCTGTAGTAAAAAAACTTATTGTTGAAAGTACCGATATTGCTTTGCGGAGTATGGGGACTTCTCAACCAGTTATTTATAGACTTGTACCGACTGTCGTTGAATTAATGAGACTGCCTTATCCCGAACTCATAGAGAAGATGAGTTTTATTCAAGACGTCGTCAAGAAGACTGAAGAAGCCTATATTAACTTGTTGAACGTAAGAATTCCTGAGCTAGAAAAGAAAATTTCTGAAATAAAAGTGGATAATTCTTTGAATGATTCAGCAAAGATTATGATGTGGGGAAAATTGAAATTTAATTATAGGGACACATACGGTTTGACATTACAGAGTATTAACGATGCATTTCAGGCGAGCAAGATTGATCCTTCAACTATGAACTTAATTGATCAGGAATTCGAGACTCAGATGGGTGGTCAACGTCAACGTTCTCGCGCGTCGAGCAAACTTGTTTCAGATGTTTTTACCAATACAGGATTGGATTTGAAAGTCGTTAAGACTCAATTTGTCGGTTATGAGTCTTTTGAAAGCCCGAGCCAGATTTTGCGACTTCTTCGTGACAATCAAATCGTCGAGGAAATTGGTCAAGGCGATGAGGTAAAGGTGATTTTGGACAAAACACCTTTTTACGCCGAGTCGGGGGGACAGATGGGGGACACCGGAACCATTCAGGGACCCAGTGGATTGATTCGCGTGACCGATACTCAAAAGCAAGACGACATTTATTTTCATAGAGGTATTGTGGAAAATGGAAAATTCCGTACCGGCGATCAGATTCAGGCCAAGATCGACGGGAAGCGCCGGCTTTCAATCATGCGTAATCATACGGCGACCCATCTTTTGCAGGCGGCTTTGCGAAAGGTTTTAGGTACCCATGTTCAGCAGCAAGGTTCCTTAGTGGCGGAAGATCGTTTGCGTTTTGATTTCACTCATCCGCAAGCCGTGACCAAAGAACAGATTGCCCAGATTGAAGATTTTGTAAATGAGTCTGTTTTGAGCTCCGCGATCGTCGGGAAACAGGTCATGTCGATTGATGAAGCCAAAAAGAGCGGCGCTCTGGCTTTTTTTGCCGAGAAATATGGAGAAAAGGTTAGAGTGGTTTCGATCGACGGATATTCCAAAGAATTTTGCGGTGGAACCCATTTGAATACAACGGGACAAATAGGACTTCTAAAAATCATCAGCGAAGGTGCAATTGCTCAAGGGGTCCGACGTCTAGAAGCCAAGACGGGCGAGGGCGCATTGCAGTTGATCAAGCAACAAGAAGATCAGCTTCGACAAATCGCCACGGTAACCAAAGCTTCGGCCCAAGATGTCGTCGAACGCGTCAACGCACAAGCTCAACGGGTAAAATATCTCGAGAAAGAATTGGAAGAGTATCGTTTTGAGTCGATCAAAAATACGTTGCAGGTGGTGGTTCAGCGGGCGGAAGATATTCACGGCGTCAAAGTGGTCGTGGAAGAATTTGATGATGCGGACATGAATGTTTTGCGTAAAGTGGTTGATCTTTTGAAACAAAAAATGTTGTCGACAGCCATTGTTTTGGGTTCACGTTATGAAGATAATGCTTATCTTCTCGTTGGTGTCACAGATGATTTGATTAAACAAGGGATTAAAGCGGACGAAATCATTCAAAAGCTGGCTCCGATTGTAGGTGGCCGTGGTGGTGGACGGCCGCAATTGGCACAAGCCGGAAGCAATGACCCGTCACGTATTCCAGCAGCTTTGGAAGAAGCCAAACGTCTTATCCGTGAGAAAGTGGGGAGTCCTCGGTGATAAAAACTCTAAGACTTGATAGTCCAGGAATTCAGAATTTGTATGATCGTAACCTTTCGATTCGTAAGAAACGTGTCGAGGAGAAGGTCAGTCAGATTATCCAAGATGTCAAAGCCCATGGGGATGATGCTGTTCTCAAATACACTCGTCGATTTGATGGTGCGAAGTTAACGGCGAAAGATTTACAAGTTCCTGAGCGAGAAATTAGTGGGGCTTTTCAAAACATCACGAGTGATTTTATCAATGATTTGAAAACGATCATCAACAACGTGACACTTTTTTATAAAAAACAGGGTAAAAAACCCTGCCGAGTCAAACACGAAGAAGGGGTTTTGCTTTGTG
>JANLHA010000136.1 GCA_024653845.1 Candidatus Omnitrophota bacterium
AAGTCCACCCTTGGCATCCGTCACGCCAGGACCTCTGAGCAAAGCACCCTTCTCAACGAGAGATACCGTTGCCTGGGTTTCTGCTGGATAAACCGTATCCATATGAATCATCAAAAAAATTTGAGATGGTGCCTCAGGACGTTTTTGAATTTTAAGAGCATGCGAAAGAGGCTTTTCTTCAAGAAGGCCTTGAGAATTAACCATCTCCATGGAAGGCAAAGGGATCCGTTCAATCTTTTCGTTGAAAATAGAGAAGGCTTTCTCAACTTCTTGAGAAAAAAGCTCAAGTCCAGAGAGATTAAAGGCATGGGTATTAATTTTGGCCCATTGGATGACCAAATCAACCATAGAGCTCTTTTGGCCCGAAAGCCACTTCAGGAAAGGGAGATAATCTTTCATAAGGGTCTCCTCTCTAGGTCTCCCTTTCTCAAGTTTACCATAAATTATAAAGATAAATAATAGGCAGGATATCTACGAATACTTTTCGTAATATCGTTTTGCAATTTGAAGGGAAACAATCCCAATGAGGATTAGAAAGGCAAGGGTGGCGAGATTGACCATGGTTTTAATAAATTTCTTCTGCTTAAGACGTTCATGGTCCAGTTCTGTCAATTTTGTTTCCAAACGGGTCAAGGCAGGATCATAGATCGAACGAACTTGCTTTTCGCATTGCTGAAAAAGATCTTCTTCCAGATAGGTCATTCGACACCCATGAAGCTGATCTCCAGCCTCCTGTTGAATGGCTTCAAACTTCTTTCGCAATTGCTGTTCTTGAGCTTTTGTCTTTGATTGTTGTTTGAAAAACGACGCCTTACTGCCGACATAAAATAATAAACCTAAAACGCCAACCACCACAGCAATGATTGCAATGGCTCTGAGTCCCTTCAATCCGAGAATCAGAAGAGTGAATCCACCAAGAAGAATTGCCAAGGTAAGCCAGACCATATTGCTCTCGTAGAAATAGTAAGGCCTAGCATTTCGGCTAGGCCTTACGAATTATTTGGTACTTTTTTATACTTTCGTCACCTTAATAGCGTGTTCGCCTTTAGGTCCATTCGCAATTTCAAAATCAACGTCTTGTCCCTCTTCCAATGATTTGTATCCGTCGCCTTGAATTGCACTAAAATGGACGAAAACATCATTTCCTGACTCTGGGGTAATAAAACCAAAACCTTTTTGAGCATTGAACCATTTTACTTTACCTCGTGCCATTACCTACTCCTCCTTTTAAGACTTGTTTCAACTCTGATTCACTACGATTTGTAGTATGCCGCGATTGCTGAAATTTGTCAATTGAAATATCGCATTTATATAGTAGAATATCTTCGCTTATTCAATTTAGTTCATCCAAATGACGTCGAGGATTAGTCTTGAAAAATCCATCTCCCCAAAAATTTTTCTTACTATCTTTTTCAATAACAATATTCATATTTATTCTTTCCATCATCCTCATTTTAAACAGCGATCCCTCTTCATTCAAAAACTCTCTTGGAAAATTCTTAAAAGACTTTTTTATTGCTAATTACAACTCTTCTCCACCGTCCCATCTTCTTGGGAAATCGGTTTTACTCTATCTTTACCTTATCATTTTCTTAGTGACAGCACTTCTCAAGTTGGGTTTTAAAATTAAAGGAGAAGAAGTCCCACTTTCAAAAATCATTTTCAATGTCACTTTGAGTGGTTTACTTTTTGTAACCACATTGCAAACGATTGGGATCCAATCCTACGAAATGCGAATTCTTAATCCATTGGGGAACAAATCCATTGAAGAAAAATATCGTGTGCTTATGAAAGGCCTTTATCAATCCGCAAAAGAGATACGGACCCAGCTCAACTCATCACCTTATCAATGCCAATTCTTGACCGATATGGACCTCTCTAAAGACCCTGGAATGTATTATCAGCGATTTCTAGCTTATACACTTTATCCCATTGACATACGAGAAATTCGAAAATCAGAACCACAAAATTGTCTCATCATCTTTGAAAAAGAAAATGCCCGCAATTTTATTCCTCCCGATTACAGGGTTCTTGAGGAATTTGACGATGCCAACATTGTGGCCATAAAAACAACGGAGCCCATAGGACTATGAATATCCTTATGCTCATCCTAGGCTTATTGCTACCTGCTTTCTTAGGGCACTTGATTGTCCAACTCATTCTACGACGACAAAAAATCCCATTTTTATGTTCCGTGGCCCTAGGGTATGGAATTGGTACGGGAATTTTGACCCACCTGATGCTCGTTTTGGGATTCTTTCACATCCCTTATACTTTTAGAAACATCACATCTTTCCTTATCGTACTGGCCATCCCATTAATGATCTTCTTTATCAAAATGCAGAGAAAAAGTTTGCTTTCTTTCTCTGTTACATCCAATCCATCCCAAGCCAAACCATCCTGGATCGAGCTTACCTTGATAGGCTACATTTTCTTTCAAGCCTATTTTATCCTTTTGTCAGCATCTACAATTCCTGTACTTTCGTGGGATTCGGTTGCCAGTCATTCATTTATTGCTAAAATCATTTTCTATGATCGTTCTCTGATTCATCATCTCAATTTTCCTCATACCGACTATCCTATTCATACACCTCTTCTTGAATCATGGGTGACCATTGCTTTTGGGAAATGGGATGATATTGTGATCAACATCCCTTTCCCTCTGACTCTCATGTGCCTGGCGATTTTCATTTATTTTTTTCTTATTCATTTTACAAGTTCACGATGGGCTTTATCGGGCGTGGCCCTTCTCTTGACTTCAAACCTTCTCATCTATCATGCCAGCATTCCTTATCGGGACCTGCCCCTGCTTTATTACAGTTGCATTGCCATCATGTCATTGATTCTCTGGTATCGATCCCAAGAGCAAGGATGGATTTGGGTTGCCGCTATCTTTTCAGGACTTGGCAGTTTCGTTAAAGTGGAAGGGTATGGATATGTTGGGCTCCATATCGCCATTTTCTGTTTTCTTCTCTGGCAAACACCAAGTCAAAACTTCAAAAATAAAATTTTCTCATTTGGAAAATTTCTTCTACCAGCGATCGGCATCACCAGCATTTACCTTCTCTATAAACACTTCGTTTTCCCCGCTCCAGAAATATCATCCGTAATCAGTTTAGAACCCGGGTGGAGAGATATCCGCCTAGCCTTAAGTCAAGAACACTTCGAACACATCCCGACTGTTCTTGGTTTGATCCTAAAAGACCTTTTTTTATCAGGGAACTGGAATATGACGTGGTTTCTACTACTGATTAGTGTTTGGCGATGGGTAACAACCGATACGTCCTCGAAAGAAATTCAAGTCCTTCTGCTAACACTAGCCTTTTTTATCGCGGCATCTTTATTTTTATTTTCATTCACGCAACATTATATCTGGTTTATCAAAGGGACCGTACTTTCACGACTGATCCTTCATTTTTACCCTTTGGCTGTAATCCTCATTATCTTAATCAATACCCCTTCGAAATTCAAATCCGACAAGAATATTTAATTTTCTTCCTTCTTATCGACATCAACTTTCTCTTTTTCCTTCTCAGGCTGGATCATCGAATCAATTCGACTCTCAATAATGCGCTCAATAAAATCTGGGATACGTTCTTGAATTCTTTTTTTAGATTCAGAAGGTAACCACTGAAAGTTCATTTGATGAAAATTCCCCGATAGCTGGAACTTGAATTCTAACGAGGAAACATCTTTTTCGAACATCCCTAAAATTGGTCGAAATCTCAAAGATTTTTTAAGAAGATCACGCCCAAAAATCAAAGACAATTGGCTCGACACCAAACTGTTCTTATCAACATAAAAATACCCATCAACACCTAAATCATGAGCATCGATATGAATGAAATCCAATCCTGCTCCTCGTCGATCAACAAAGAATTTGGAGGAAATATCCTGGAAATCCATCTCTTTTAAATTTTCAATTCCTAACGTTGCACCCAGCCAATTAAAAAAATCGTAATTCGACAATCGGCCGGTTTTAACACCAATCGTTCCCTTGAGCTCAATGTCCGGATAATTCTGAAGATAAAATTCACTCGAAAGCTTCCCGTTCACCTTAGCAAAGTGCACAAGCAATTCTTCTAATTTAAAAGCTGGAACATCCTCGACAGTGACTCTCGAATTCATTCTCATGGGCAAATATTGCGTTTCCACCCAAATTTTAGCTTGTAATTTCCCTTCATAAAAAGGCCCTTGCACATTGAGCAACGCCAAAGGCCCTTGCATATTCAAAAGGGCTTTGAGTCCGTCTAGGGTCAAACGATGTTCATTACCATTTGTCCAAAAAGAAATTTTCCCTTTTTCAAGATGAAATGAAGATTTCCCTGAGCTTTCCAATCCAATTTGAAGCGGAGAAAACTGGAAAGATATTTTCTCTAATGGGATGTTCGTTTCCTTTTGGGCCAGATATAAAATTTGCCCTTCTCCATTAACCGATAAAAAGCGTTCCTCAAGAACCCCCTTAAGACGCAAATCAAGCGCTCGAGGCTTTCCCTCGGAGGATTCATCCCAACGAGAAATGACATTGAATGCAAAACTGAGCGGCAACTTCAAATCCACAGCTCCCCTTATTCGAAAGGGGACATTATTGACGGTAAAATGGAGCTTGTTTAATAAAATCTGAGGAAAAGAAAACGAAACTAAACCATCGATGTCTAAAACATAGAGATCGACAATTTTTGACTGCCAAAACTTCTTCAATTTCTTGATGTTTCTAGGGATTGAATTGGCAATCACAAATTTTTCTTTACCTGGCCGAGACGACGGCCTTCGGGTAAAAACGTATCCCCTGAATTCAAGTTGATCTTTTTTAAATTGTCCCCAGAAGTCCGTGCAAAAAAGCGGGTGAAGCAATTCAAAACGATCAAATCGAAAACCTTTGGCATCATAATTTCCTGCAAACTGAAAAGATAAAGGGTTATCTAATTTTTTACTTACTTCCCCATAAGCGAAAGCTCCTTTACCCTCCAAATGATTTCCACGCCGACGCATAAAGAAATCACCCTGAAGAATATTTTTCTTTTCTTCCTTCATATTCTCTAAAAGTCTTATCTCTTGGCCTTCAATCTGGACATCTTCTTGAGGAAGGTTCTCTATGAATGTCATGATTTGAGAAGAATGTTCATGTAGGAAGCTCTGTAAATATCCTTGCGAGCTCTCTACCTTGGAAAAAACAATTTTATCAATCAAGAGTTGATGTTTTTTAAAAGACTTTTGGAGGGAAATTTTTAAAAGGATTGAAGAAATCTTAATCTGGTTATTTGCATCAAGGACTTGATCGTCTTGGATTGCGGCATCTTGAATCAGAAGCCACGAAGGAAAAAAATACGAAACCTGACCCACTTTGACTTCATGAGACAGATGTTGATTCAGACTTTTAAGAAGAGGTTCTTTCTGAAAGGAAAGGACGATGTTACCAACAAGGGTGATGAGGAGCAGCGCCGCAAAAACACCACCAATCAACCAAATCCATCTAGTAGACAATCTCCACAAAC
>JANLHA010000201.1 GCA_024653845.1 Candidatus Omnitrophota bacterium
CATTTTGGATGTGAATGAAAATGTTTTACCGCATTTGAATATCTATGACCCACTCATTCCGCGGGAGGTGATGGTCAGTCTCAATCTTGATCGTTTGGAATTGGAAGAAGAGATCCAGCGTTATCAATTCATGCGATTGATCTCGTCGGCCAAAGAGGTTCATTTGGTTTATCAGGAGCGAGCGGATAAAGAACGAAGTCGCTTTGTGGAAGAATTGATTTGGGAAAAAGAAAAGGCTCAGAAGAAAGTGGAGATCATCGAGCCTCATTTTACGGTCAAGGTGCATTCCCCACGAAAACAGATTGCCAAGACCCCGGTGATGATTGAGATCTTGAAGAATCATACGTATTCTTCCTCAAGTATCAACCTTTATTTGAGAAATCCCTTGGAATTTTATTACCAATATGTTTTGGGACTCAGAGAAAAAGAGGATTTGCTCGACGAGCCTGAGAATCGTCAGGTCGGAACGTTCATTCATGGCGTGCTGGAAGATGTCTTTAAGCCCTATGTGGGCTGCGCGCCTCAAATCGATGAGGCTTTTCGTCTACATTTTCGAAAAATTTTTCATGATCGCTTTGAACAAACCCTAGCCAAGGCGATGAAGTCTGATGCGTTTCTTCTGAAGTCTGTGATTGATGCTCGAATGGAACGTTTTTTACAACAAGAAGCCGAGCAGCCTCTTCGACAAATCCAAGAAATCCTTTTTATTGAAAAGAAGTTTGAAGATGTGATCCCGCTGAGCGTGGGAAATGTCAAATTTGTGTATCGTATGGATCGGGTGGACCGTTTACGAGATGGAACTGTTTTTCTCATCGATTATAAAGCGGGGAGCGTGGACCCCATGCCTAAGGCCATTGACAAAATTGAAGGGATGGAGCTTTCGCGCGAATCGATTTTTGAGAATGTCCGTTCGTTTCAAATGCCGCTGTATTTTTTTTATTTAGATAAACATTTCCCGAATGAAGAGATCAATGCCGCATTTTATAATCTGCGCACGTTAGAAATGGATTGTTTCTTAAAAGAGAAGGCGATGGTTGATCGTGGTCGGATCAAAGAGGTGTATTCGAAGGCTTTGGATTTTGTGATGAAAGAGATTTTGGATCCGGCTGTGCCGTTTGACGCTCCGTCGGATTTGTGGTAACGTAGACTGTTTTTTTGACGAAAGGATGAGATGGAAACCTTTTTGGTGCAAAATCGACTCGAAGGGATTCGAGAGAACATCAAAAATATTTGTGCGAAGGCCGGTCGTAATCCGCAAGAGATCATTTTGATTGGTGTAACAAAATACACTTCCGTCGAGCGGGTTCAAGAGGCGTTGCGTTGCGGTCTTCAGCATGTGGGAGAAAATCGGGTTCAGGACGCGCAGGAAAAGTTTGCGGCGTTGGAAGCGGGTGGAACGCCTTTGGTGGGCCGAGTGACACGACACATGATTGGGCCTTTGCAGTCGAATAAGGTCAAGTTGGCGTTGAAAATTTTTGATGTGATTCAGTCGGTGGATCGGTTGTCGTTGGCTGAGGCTATTGAGAAATATGCCGCGGCGGAAGGACGCACCGTTGACATTCTGATCCAAGTCAATTGCTCTAAAGAACCGCAAAAAAGCGGTGTGGCGGAACATGAGGCGTTGAGTTTGGTTGAGCAAGTGGCTGAATTTTCGCATCTTCGCGTTTTGGGTTTGATGACCATGGCGGCATTTGTCGACGATAAAAGTTTAGTGCGGGCATCTTTTCGTTCACTGCGAGAAATCGGTGAGCAGGTTCGTCAAAAAATGGCCGGGCATCCGCGAGTTGACATGAAATACCTTTCGATGGGCATGAGCCACGATTATCCAATCGCTTTAGAGGAAGGCGCAAATATGATTCGGGTTGGATCGGCAATTTTTGGGGAAAGATAGGAAAAGATTGGTTTCAAAGTGAAATTTGAAGCCAATCAGGAGAAAAAATATGAAAACAATCGGCATCATCGGTGGTGGGAACATGGGAGCGGCGATTCTTCGTCGGCTCAAAGGCAAATATAAAATTGCTGTTTCTGAAAAAGATCCTCAGCGGGCCAAAGAATTAGCAAAAAAGTATCGCGTCAAAAATTGTGATCTCACGTCGCTGGTTAAGAATTTCCAAATTTTGATTCTTGCGATCAAGCCGCAGGATTTCAAAATGGTTTTAGAAGAGATGGCGCCCCATTTGACTCCGAAACAGTTGGTGATTTCCATTGCTGCAGGCATCCCGACGAGCTTTATCGAGAAAGCTCTCAAAGGTCAAGTTCGCGTGATTCGCACGATGCCCAACATGCCGGCCCAGATCGGCCAGGGTATCACGGCAATTTCTCGAGGTCGATATGCGACGGTTAAAGATTTGTCTGTTGCGCGCAAAATATTTGATTGTGTGGGCGCAACGGTTGTGGTGGAAGAGTCTCAGTTGAATGCAGTCACGGCTGTTTCCGGAAGTGGACCGGCGTATCTTTTTCTTTTTGCCGAGCATTTGATAAGTACAGCTCGAAAATTAGGATTATCTGAAGAACATAGCCGAAAACTCGTTGAGAAAACTTTACAAGGAAGTATCGAACTCCTTTTGCAATCCAAAGAAGATGCGGCTTCGTTGCGCGCGAAGGTCACATCTAAGGGTGGAACCACCCAGGCGGCACTTGAAACGTTTGAGAAGAATCATTTGGGAGATATTTATCAGCAGGGATTGGAAGCAGCTAAAAAACGGGCAGAAGAGTTAGCTCAGACTTGGCAATAAATGATGGGGAGGGCAACCCCTTCGTTCACACGAACACCGTCTCAACTAGAATTGAAAACCTGTTTGAAGACGGTGTCCGGAGTTCACTCAGAGATTGCCCTCCCCATCAAATTTGGAGGAATGTTATGTCTAAAATTGGAATCATCGGCGGTAGTGGGCTTTATCAGATGGAAGGTCTTGAACGGCTTGAACGCGTTTCATTGTTTACACCTTTTGGTTCTCCGTCGGACAATTTTATTACGGGAGTTCTTCAGGGTATCGAAGTTGTTTTTTTGCCTCGGCATGGCAAAGGTCATCATATTTCGCCGAGTGAAGTGAATTATCGCGCTAACATTTTTGGAATGAAAAAATTAGGTGTCCATGCCATTGTTTCCGTTTCGGCCTGTGGAAGCCTTAAAGAAGAAATCAAGCCGATGGATTTCTTGGTTCCCGATCAATTTGTGGATTGGACCAAGGGCCGGGCTTCAAGTTTTTTTACCGGTGGTATGGTCGCCCATGTGGCGATGGCCGAGCCTTTCTCGTCAGAGATCCGTTCCGTCTTGATCAAATGCGGTCAAGATTTGGGGCTGACCATCCATGATCGCGGAACATATTTCAATATGGAAGGCCCGCAGTTTTCGACCAAAGCTGAATCGAATCTTTATCGAAGCTGGGGCATGGACATTATTGGAATGACTAACGCGACGGAAGCGAAATTAGCGAGAGAAGCCGAGATCGCGTACGCAACGCTTGCGGCTGTGACCGATTATGATTGCTGGCATCCAACTCATGAGAGCGTGACCGTGGAACAAGTCCTTGACTATCTGGGCAAAAATGTGCAAAATGCCAAGAATATTTTGAAGGCGGCCATTCCTGAGATCGCGAAAGTTCAGCGCTTCAGCGCGCAGGATGCCTTGAAAACTGCGGTTGTCACATCGATGGATGTGGTACCGGAAAATAAACGCAAAGAATTGGAATTTTTAAAATAATGACGGATTATCAAAAAACCTTAAATCTTCCCCAGACGGACTTTCCCATGAAGGCCGGCTTGGCTCAAAAGGAGCCGCTGCTGTTGACCAAATGGGAAAAAGAAGGTCTGCATCAGCGTTTGCGAGCCAAGTCCAAAGGGAAGAAATATTTTACTCTCCACGACGGGCCGCCCTATGCCAACGGTCATATCCATATTGGTCATGCGTTGAATAAAGTTTTAAAAGACATGATCGTCAAAATGAAATCGATGCAAGGCTTTGATAGTCTCTACATTCCAGGTTGGGATTGCCATGGTCTTCCGATCGAGCATCAATTGTTTAAGGATCTGAAAAAGAAAAAGTCCGAAGTCGAGCCGTTAGAATTTCGTAAAAAAGCGCATGAATATGCGATAAAATTTGTCGGGATTCAGCGGGAAGAGTTTAAGCGGCTGGGAATTTTGGGGCAATGGGAAAATCCTTATTTGACGCTTTCGTCGGAATATGAATATTGGATTTTGAATTCTCTCGCACGATTGACCGAAAAAAGTTATGTCTATCGAGGACTCAAGCCCGTCAATTGGTGCGCTTCGTGCGAGACGGCGTTGGCCGAGGCCGAAGTCGAGTATGAAGACCACTCCTCTCCGTCGGTGTATGTGAAGTTTCGAGTTGCCAACCCAGATACGCTTTTTAAAATTTCAGGCGGGCGTTTTCAAAAACCGATTTCTCTTTTGATTTGGACGACGACCCCATGGACGCTCTTGGCCAACGTCGCTGTAGCGGTCCATCCATCGTATGAATATGCTTTGGTGGATGTCGGTGAAGAAATCTTGATCATTGAGAAGTCTCTTGTTTCGAGAGTTGTTGAAAAACGTACAGGTGCCCAGGGAAAAATTTTGCACGAAGTCGCTGGGGATGATTTAAAGGGTTTACGTTACGAACATCCCTTTGGAGTCAAAACCAATTGTTGTGTGATCAATGTGGATTATGTGACGCGCGAAGACGGCACGGGCTTGGTCCATACCGCTCCGGGACATGGGCAAGAAGATTTTCAGGCGGGCGTAGCGCACAATCTGGAAGTGTTGGTTCCGGTCAATGATCGCGGGGTCTTCACTCAAGAGGCAGGAAGTTTCGCTGGCCAACATGTTTTCAAGGCCAATGAAAACATCATTCAGGACTTGAATAGCCGGGGCATCCTCTGGGCGGCTGAAAAAATTGCGCACTCTTATCCTCATTGCTGGCGATGCAAAAATCCAGTGATTTTCCGTGCGACTAAGCAATGGTTTTTGAAGGTCGATCATGAAAACTTGCGTGGCCGCCTGAAGAAAGCGATCAAAGAAGAGGTGCAATGGATCCCACCGATGGGACAGGAACGGATTTTGGGAATGGTTTTGACGCGTCCCGATTGGTGCCTTTCTCGTCAGCGGCACTGGGGGGTTCCTATTCCAGCGGTTTCGTGCGAAGGCTGCGGGGACGAACATAAACTTTTCCCCGAAGTCATTGAGCATTTTGCCCAGATGGTTAAGAAAGAAGGGACTGACGCGTGGTTTGCCCGCGATGTCAAAGATTTGATTCCTGCGGGGTGGAAATGCCCGGACTGCGGCCAAGCCAACTTTAAGAAAACATACGATATTTTGGATGTGTGGTTTGATTCGGGAGTGAGTCATCAAGCGGTGGTTAAGCCCATGCTTGGCCGTGACATTCCGGTTGAGATGTATTTGGAAGGGTCCGATCAACACCGTGGATGGTTCCAATCCTCGCTTATTCCTGGAGTGGCGCTAGAAAACAAACCGCCCTTTTCTTCCGTGTTAACCCATGGATTTGTCGTCGACGGTCAGGGCCGCAAGATGTCCAAGTCTTTGGGCAATGTGATTTCTCCGCAAGAGGTCATTCAACATCATGGCGCTGACGTTTTGCGATTATGGGTGGCCTCCAGCGATTACCATGAAGACATCCGTTTGTCGGAAGAGATCCTCTCTCGGGTCACCGATGCGTATCGAAAAATTCGTAATACCTTGCGATTCCTTTTGGGCAACCTTCATGGTTATGATCCCGATCAGCATGCCCTTCCTTATCAGGAATTGCTCGAGATTGACCGGTGGGCGCTTTATCACCTTTTCAACACCATGACCGCGGCCCGCGACGAATACAACCGCTATGAATTCGTGAAGGTTTATCACCGGCTTTATCGTTTTTGTAACGAAGATCTCTCCCAGCTTTATCTTGACATCCTCAAAGATCGGCTGTATACTTCTGCCACTCTTTCCAAGGAAAGGCGTTCAGCACAGACGGTTCTTTTCCATATCCTCGATCAGCTTGTCAGAGTTTTAGCGCCTATTTTGAGTTTTACAGCTGCCGAAACGTATGAATTTATGCCTAAAACGTCAGCCATGAAGACGGTTGAAAATGTTCATCTTTTGGAATGGGAGCCTCTGCCGCAAGAGTGGAATCAAGCAAAATCCTATGAACATTTGAAGACCCTTTTGGAGTTGCGTCCTTTTGTTTTAAAAGCGTTGGAAGATGAGCGACGTGCGAGAAAGATTGGAAGTTCTTTGGAAGCCAAGGTGGTTTTAAAACTTGCAGGTGGCCGAGAAAAAGAATATTTCCATCGATGGCAGGACATCTTGCCGTCGGTGTTCATCGTCTCTGAGGTGTTGACCGAAGTGGTTGATCAAGTGGCTGCGATTGGGGATGTTTTCCCTTACATTGAGGTGAAAATCGAAAAGGCCGCAGGTGAAAAATGTGGTCGATGTTGGAATTATCGTATAGATGTAGGGCAAGATCATCAGCATCCTTCTCTTTGTGGGCGATGTTGCAAGGCGGTTAGGGAAGTGGTGCTGCAATAAATCTATAAAAGGAGTTTCTGCTCATGCCGGATAAAAAGTTAGATCAAAAACAGAGGGATGTTTTTAAGAAACAACTTTTGAAAATCAAAGAAGACATTCTTCACGACATTCGAAATATGAATGAAGTGAATTCCAGTGAAAAACACCACAACTCGACCGAATCCGCGGGCCATTCGACCCACATGGCCGATGTTGCGACAGACATGTATGATCGAGAATTTAATTTAGGGTTGGCTTCCAACGACCGTGAACTTTTGCAAAAAGTCGATACCGCTTTAAAAAGGATCCAAGACCATTCTTTTGGAAATTGTACCAAGTGTCACAAGTCGATCCCTGGAGCTCGTCTCAAAGCCATTCCTTACGTTGAAACTTGCTTGAAATGTCAGGAAGAGCTTGAGAAAAGCATGCGATGAACACGGCGAGCCGTTCGCAATTTGACATTTTCCTCTCGCTCATTACCGTTTTTTCGATTGTCTTTCTTGATCAGCTGACTAAAAAAGTTTTTTCGAATATTCTTTCCGTCGGGGAAACCCTTCCCATCCTCCCCAATGTCCTTCACATGACGTTGGTCCATAATACCGGCATTGCCTTCGGTTTATTTAAGGACCAGGGAATTGTTTTTATCATCATTCCTGTGATCACGCTCATTTTGTTGATTTACAATATTTACTATTACCATCAGAACAATGAGAGCTTGAGTTCTCTTTATATCGTGACGTTTTCGATGATTTCCGGAGGAGCCATCGGGAATTTGATTGATCGGCTCTTTTACGGTTATGTGATTGATTTCATCGATATTCGCTTTTGGCCAGTGTTTAACATCGCGGATAGCGCAATCACCATCGGTGCTTTGATTTTGATGGTAAAGTGTCTGCAGTATGTCAGGCAAAAGTAGCGAGGCCTTATGCATCCCATCATCTGCCAAATAGGTCCTTTAACAATTTATTCTTATGGCCTCATGATGGCCATTGCGGTCCTTCTTTGTGTTTTTCTCGCTGGACGGGATGCCGCCGTTTTGGGAGTTTCTCGAGAAATCATCTATGATCTTGCTTTTTGGACAGTGTTCGCGGGGATCATTGGCGCTCGGATTTTCTTTGTCATTCTGGAATGGGATTTTTTTGCCGTCCATCCTGGCGAAGTCTTGATGCTGCAAAAGGGAGGACTGGCTTGGCAAGGAGGACTCATTGGCGGGGTATCGACGGGATTGATTTATGTTCGCTTGAAACGATTGTCAGTTTTGGCCATGGCCGATTTTGCAGCTCCCTACATTGCCTTGGGTCATGCCATTGGCCGCATTGGATGTTTTTTGAATGGATGTTGTTACGGCCGTGAGGTTCCTTGGGGAATTTTCTTCCCCGCCCATCAAGCTCATCTTCATCCTACCCAGCTCTATGAGTCAGTGAGTCTTTTTGTGATTTTCTTGATTCTCAAGAAAATGAGGAATTCCTTCCCGATTCCTGGTCAAACCTTTGCCCTTTATTTGATTTTGGCTTCGATGGAACGACTTGTCGTTGAGTTTTTTCGAGCGGATCATCTGGTCACATACGCGGGGTTGAGCGTCTTTCAGTGGATGACTCTGGCGATCGGAGCCGTTGGAATGATTCTTTACGCGGCTGTAACTCGACGAGGAAAGTCAAGATTATGACGACAGAACGATTGACAGTTGAAGAAGAGCAAGCCTCTTTGCGGTTGGATCTTTTCCTTAAACAATTTCTTCCCGAAGAATGTTCGCGCACTTTTATTCAGCAATTGATCAATGACAATAAGGTGACGGTCAATGGGGCAAACGTTAAATCTCATTATAAAGTGGTTGTTCGGGATGAAATTGTCGTCGATCTGCCTGAATTTTCCGATAAACAACAGCCGGCCTCGGAAAAAATTGACCTCGACATTTTTTATGAAGATGAGGACATCATTGTGGTGAACAAGCCCTCAGGAATGCTCGTTCATCCGGTCCATGGCAAGGACCATGGAACGCTGGTTAACGCTCTTTTGTACCACTGCAAGCAGTTGGCGGACGTGGGCGGTCCTACGCGTCCAGGCATTGTGCATCGATTGGACCGTGAAACATCGGGTTTGTT
>JANLHA010000208.1 GCA_024653845.1 Candidatus Omnitrophota bacterium
CCAGGAAGAGCGTCACCACGTTAATGATATAAAAAATTCTTTTTGCTCGAGTGAAAGGGAGTTTTTGTGTCCAATCAAAGAAAAAAACACAGAGAGGTGAAAATAACAAAAGGCCAACACCAAAATTGATTTTCACCAATGCCAATAAATATGCGGACAAGAGGGCCCCATAGAGATATTTTTCTTTTTGGGTTTGAAAATATTTTAGCAAACAAAGCGTCGCCATGAGGAAAAGAAAGAGGCCTCCTTCATGATTATACGTGAAGAAAAAGTCTTCCTGAAAGGCCCAAAACCAGAGGCTCCCTAAGAAAGAAAAAAGGAGTGGAGTATAAAGAGAGAGAATGGAAAAGATGAGAAACCCTGAAAGAAGTTTGAGAAGCATCTTTGCAAGTAGAATTGAAGGAATGCTGACACTGAATATTTTGAAAGTCAGTGCGTAATAATATGGCATCAGGGGTCCGTAGACCCACCAGTAATCATGATAAGGTCTGGCTCCGTGCATGGTTGCTTCGGCAGCGTAAAGATCTCGGCCATGATCGCCTGTTGAGAGGAAAGATTGATAGGAGAGCTGCGGATGAAGGAGAATGATGCCCACAATGAGGAGTAAAAGGAGATATGGAAGTTTGTTTTTCATGTCAGATCTGAAGAATTGCCCCTTATTATAGGGAAGATAGGCTCACTTTGCAACCTCGACGGGATGTGTTAGAATAACGGTCATTTAATCATCTAAGGAAATGTCATCGGTGGGACAACTCCTTCGTTTACACGAACACCGTCTCCACTAGAATTGAAAACCTTGTTGAAGACGGTGTCCGGAGTTCACTCAGGAATTGCCCCACCGATGAGTAATTTTAACAAAAGGGGTTTTTATGGTCACGCTTGATGATTTTAAAAAGTTGGAACTGATTGTCGCTCAAATCAAAGAGGTCAAAGATCACCCGAATGCCGATCGGTTGTACGTTTTGAAAATCGATACCGGCAAAGAAGAAAAACAACTGATCGCTGGCATTCGATCGTCTTACACCAAAGAAGAGTTGGTCGGTCGTCAAGTTGTCATCATTAACAATTTAGAACCCGCCGTCATTCGTGGCGAGGAGTCGCAAGGAATGGTGTTGGCCGTGGGAGCTGAAAATGGGATTGCCCTTCTTCGTCCTGATCGGGACGTTCCGTTAGGAAATTCTGTTCGTTAAAAATCATGGAACAGCCTCATTTAAAACAATATGTTCCCTCGTCGGTATGCCTTTCGTGCGATGGGTGTTGCCGTTTTAAAGAACAGAATAGCCGCTGGCGTCCTCGTGTCGGCTTACAAGAAAAAACACAGCTCTCCCTGGCCGAGAAAATCTTTGCGACGGCCGTGGATGAAGAGGGGTCTCTCAAAACTATTTCTTGTGGCGGCATGCATCTGTGCCAATTTTTCAATGCGACGGATCACACCTGTGGAGTTTATCAAAACCGACCCTTTGAATGTCAGTTGTATCCTTTTCTTTTGACTCGCTGGCAGGGGAAGGTGGCGATTTGTGTCCACTGGAATTGTCCGCATGTGCAAAAGCATTTTGGATCTTTGGAATATCAAAAATATGTGCAATATCTTCAAGATTACTTTGGTCAGGCCGAAGTGAAAGAGTTTGTCGAGAAAAATCCCGGATTGATTGGGGACTACGGGGGATACGAGGCGGAGTTGGAATATCTTTTTAACGTCGAAACGCTAGATTCCGCTCAACCCACTGGTCTTTTAGATCAGCAACTTTTGGTCAACTCTTATCTCGAAAAAAGACCCCGCTTCCTTTCTTCGCTCTCCTTTGTTAGTCTTTTTTTGTGGAAGGATCATTTTTCTTTTGAATTTGAAGAGATCGATCACAATCTGTGTGTGTTTGCAAAGAATCAGCTAGGAACGTTTCTTTATTGGCCGCCGCTGGGTGAAGCCATTTCTGCCAATGCCGTGAAAGAATGTTTTTTGCGCATGGACAATCAGAACCAAAAAATATCCAATGGGAAAAGAAGTTTTTCTCACGTGGGTAGAATTGAAAATGTTGCTCACGAGGCGGAGATTTTTAAAACATTTGGCTATCACGTTCAATCTCGAGGAGAAGAGTTGTATTATTATCGAGAAAATTTGGTTGATTTTAAGGGCGAGGCATATAAATCCAAAAGATCATCGTATAATCAATTTGCGAGAAACTACCCATATCGTTATCTGCCCTATTCTTCATCCATGTTAGAGGACTGCTGTCAATTGTATGAGGACTGGATGGCCGAACGTAAAAGCAAATCTGACAATGAAATTTTTTTAGCCCTTTTAGAAGAAAACAAGAACGTTCATCGACTGGCGTTTGAGTATTTTCAGGAGTTGGGTTTGGTAGGAAGGGTGGTCGAAGTTGATGGCCGGATTCGGGCTTATACGTTTGGATATCCATTGACGGATCAAACTTTTTGTATTCTTTTTGAAGTCGCGGATCTTTCTTTCAAGGGGTTGCCGACATTCATTTTTAGAGAATTTTGCGCAGACCCCGAACTCCAAAATTTTTCTTTTATTAATGTCATGGAAGACTTTGCGATGGAGAATGTCACAAAAACCAAATTATCTTTTCATCCCACAATACAATTTCCAATTTATACAATTACCCAGCCCGAGCATATATGAGCTCTTTTATCCAACACCGAAGCTTTTTTTTTGAAGGCCTGGCAAGCGACTTGTTAGAAGTATTTTTAGACGAGCCTTTTGTTTTTCTATTAGAAAGTAGCCTTGTCGATGTGCATTTGGGACGATACTCTTTTTTAGGGTTTGATCCTTTTGAAGTGTTTCAGGCGAAGGATCTTCGGGGTTTGAATCGTCTTGAGAAGAAATTTGACTCGTACGCCAATCTTTTCCGATCATCAGGGCCGGTTTTCCCATCAGGGATTGTGGGATATCTGGGTTATGATCAGGGCGTTGCTCCGCAGATTCATTTTGGATTTTATGACCGTATTCTTGTTGTGGATCACTTGAAAAAACGATTGTCGATTTATTCTTCAGGGATGCCCGAAAAAAGTTTTGCACAACGTCGTCGACGAGCTAAGCAAAGACTTCAAGAAGTTATGCAGCGATTGAAAAATGGTCGGCTGGAAATTGGTTCAAGTTCCGAAGGGAAAATTCAGCTCAAAAGCAATTTTTCAAAAAAAGGCTATGGAAGTGCGGTTAAAAAAGCCTTAGACCACATTGCTCAAGGAGATATTTATCAAGTCAACCTTTCACAAAAATTCAGCTTTTCTTTTTCTCATCAAGCGCCGCATCCAATCAAGATTTATCAAAAATTGCAAAGCCTTTCGCCGTCCTGTTTTGGCGGATATTTGGATGTTGGCAAATTTCAAATCATAAGCAGCTCTCCAGAGCGATTTTTGCATTTGCAAGGACGAAATGTGGAAACTCGGCCCATGAAAGGAACGCGTCCTCGAGGAGAAGATGTTTCCCAGGATGCTAAATTAGAGCAAGATCTTTTGAAAAGCCGCAAAGATATCGCCGAACTATTGATGATTACAGATTTGGAACGAAATGATTTGGGGCAAGTGTGTGAATATGGCTCGGTCAAAGTCAAAGACATGCGCACTCTCGAGAAATATCAAACCGTTTTTCAGGCGACATCAACCATCATCGGCAAGTTGAGAAAAGATAAAAATGGATTCGATCTTTTAAGGGCATGTTTTCCGGGAGGATCCATTACGGGATGTCCTAAGATCCGTGCGATGGAGATCATTCGCAAATTG
>JANLHA010000209.1 GCA_024653845.1 Candidatus Omnitrophota bacterium
GCCACACGCACCTTAGGCGTGGATCCGTTGGAATTTTTGGTGGTTCCCAGGATGGTCGCTTGTTTCATTGTTATTCCGATCCTGGTTGTTGTCTCAGAAGTGGTGGGAATTTTTGGTGGCTATCTCGTTGGAGTCAATGAAGCGAATATCCCCAGCGCTTTCTATCTCCATCAAACATTGTTGTCTATCCGGTACGTTGATTTTTTTAGTGGATTCATCAAGACGTTCTTTTTTTCGATTCTGGTAGGATGGATCTGTTGTTACCAGGGATTTTCTGCGCAAGGAGGATCATTGGGTGTGGGGCGTCATACCACTCAGGCCGTTGCGTATTCTTATATCTTTGTCATTATATCGAACACGTTGCTTACAAAAGTGATTCTTTCCGTGTGGGGCTGATAAAGAAGGAGGAGACATTGAAAAACAAATTTTATATTTTTATAATTTTATTTTTATTTTCTATCATGGGTTGCGCCAGTGTCGGTGAGGAGAATCGCGGTCATATGGTAAAATATGCGGCTCTTTCTCCGGAACCGGAATGGATTCGTGAAGGCCAGCCCGTCGAGATTGAAGGGAAACGATGGGTCCCCGTCGAAGACATTGAGATCCTCAAAGATTCAGAAGTGCTTTTGATTGCTGAACAACAAGGAGTTCAATTTTTTGTAGATAAAGTGGATATCAAACCTTATAATCGGGTGTACACGAAATTTGGAAAGAACAAGTTTCGTGTTTTTGAGCTTGAATGATCAAATGATTGAGGTCAAAGGATTAACAAAAAGATTCAATGGCGGTCAGTACGTTCTTAACCATCTTGATTTGTTGATTAAGGATGGAGAGATTTTGGTGATTTTAGGCGAGAGTGGAACAGGAAAGAGCGTTTTGCTTAGGCACTTGATTGGTCTGATCCGTCCTGATCAAGGCAAAGTCATCATTAATGACGTTGATATCACAAAACTTTCCGAGAAAGAGCTTTTAAAGCTTCGAAGCAATATTGGTTATCTTTTTCAAGAGGGTGCGCTTTACGATTCGATGACGGTTTTTGAAAATTTGGCGTTTCCGTTGCAAGAGCACTCGCAGCTGACCGAACCCGAGATTGAGAAAAAAATCAAGGCCGTGTTAGACATGGTGGATTTGGTAGCGGTGGAGAATCAATATCCTTCGCAGCTCAGTGGGGGAATGAAGAAGCGTGTGGGGTTGGCGCGGTCGATCATTTTGGATTCGAAAATCCTTTTTTGCGATGAGCCGACCTCAGGATTGGACCCGATTCGTAGTCACGATATTTCGGACTTAATTGCCAGCATTTCTCGAAAGATGAAATGCACGACGGTGATCACATCGCACGACGTTCGCAATTCTTTTCGAATTGCGGATCGCGTGGCGATTCTCAAAGATGGAAAATTGAAAGCCTTGGGAACTCCGGCGGAGTTGAAAAAAAGTGAGGACCCATTTGTTCAAGAGTTTTTATCTTAGTTGAGGAGTTAGGAAGTGAGAAACGATAAAGAACAAAAAATCAAATTTTGGGCGGGATTGTTTTTTATTGTGGGAATTTTAGCCATCGCGTCTGTTATTTTAACCATTGGGATTGAGCGCGGGCTTACAGAGCCTAAGTTCGAAGTGACGGTTTTGTTCCATAACGTTGGTGGTATGAATGAAGGGGCGCCGATTCGTTTGTCGGGTGTCAATGTCGGTCATGTCAAAAGTATTCAATTTTTGCCTGAAGAAGTCTCAGGTCGAGCCTTGAAAGTCAAGTTGAGCATTTTTGTTCGATACCGAGCTCAATTGGGAAAGGCGTCAAATTTTGCTATTCGAAATGAAGGCGTGCTTGGAGAAAAATTGGTTGAAATTGAAACAGATCCTAAGGCTACAGGTATGGATTTGACGAAGCCGATCCTTGGAGAAGACCCTTTTGATATTGAAGATTCGGTCAGGGCGGTGACGACGACGGCAAAATCTTTTCAAGAAACTTCAGATCAGTTGAATCTACTCGTTCAAGAAATGCAGGCAGTCACCCATAAGAGCAAGCGTTTGTTGAATCGTATGGAAGAGCGCGTGGTCGAGGGGACATTGTTTAAAGTTTTTTAGTGGAGAAATCAGATGTCTTCGGTCGAGATTTTTGGATTTTCAGTGTCTGCATGGTTGATCATTCCGGTCATTTATTTGGTTTGGGTCACGCTACTCCTTTTTATCAAACGTTTGCTTTTCCGCACCATTCAGGGATTTGCCCAAAAAACCAAAACGCATATCGATAATGTGTTTGTCGAATCCGCAGAGTTTCCTTTGACCTTACTCATTTTAGCCAGTGGTGGCGTGATCGCTGAACAGATGATGCCCTTGGTGGGGCAAGAATCCACGCGATACTTCTTAGTTGGATTCAAGGCAGTCACGATCCTCGCTGTGATCATGTTTGTCGATCGTTTTCTCAATTCCCTTTTGAAAGAATATGGGCCTAAAGTGGAAATCCTCAAAACTTCAGGAGGAATCCTTCGGGGAATTGTCAGAGCCGTTGTGATCTGTCTGGGTGTTTTGATTTTGTTAGATAGCTTTGGGGTTTCGATTACCCCTATTTTAGCGTCTTTGGGAATTGGTTCGCTGGCCGTGGCCTTGGCTTTGCAGCCGACTTTGGAAAACTTTTTTGCGGGTGTTCAAATCATCGTTGACAAACCGATTCAGGAAGGGCATTTTGTCAAGCTTGAATCTGGGGAAGAAGGATATGTAAGAAAAATTGGCTGGCGTTCATCCTGGGTTCAGATGCTTCCTAACCAAGTCGTTGTGATTTCCAATAAAAATCTCGTTAATTCCCGTGTCATTAATTATTATTATCCTGACAAAGAGATCGCGGTTTTAGTGGAAGTTGGTGTGCATTATCAATCCAATTTGGAAGACGTGGAACGAGTGACTGTTGAAGTCGCTCAACAGACTTTAAAAGAGGTGCAGGGCGGCGTCGCGAGCTTTAATCCTTTTATTCGTTATCATACGTTTGATGATTTCAGTATCAATTTTACAGTCATTTTACGTGTTCAGGAATTTGTTGACAATTATTTAATCAAGCATGAATTCATCAAACGATTGCATCGACGATATCAAAAAGAAGGTATTGTGATCCCGTATCCAATCCGTGCTGTGAATTATGACCAGGAAAAGGCGACGACGAAAGGAATTTGAATATGTTTATTCTAGGAAACATTGTGATCACATTGGCAAAATTAACGGATGTGGTTTTGACCATTTTTTTCTGGCTGGTCATGGTCCGTGCTGTGATCAGTTGGGTCAATGCGGATCCGTTCAATCCGATCGTGCAGTTTCTTCACCGTACGACGGAGCCAATTCTTGAGCCTATCCGTCGATTATTGCCACCTATGGGATTGGATTTTTCTCCGATCATCGTGTTCTTGTTGATCATGGTGGTCAAAGGAATTGTTGTTCAATCTTTGTATGACTTGGGAATTCAGTTGAAATATTAAAATGATGAAGTTTCGAAATAGAGAGGAGCTTGACGATGTTGGACAAAATGAAAAAATTGATGGAAATGAAGAAACAAGCTGACCAAATCAAACGTCAGTTGGACGGGATGGTCATGGAAGTTGATGATGTTCGCGGAATTAAGATCACCATCACAGGATCTCAGAATTTTCAATCGCTGGAAATTGACGAAAATCTTTTAGGACCGCAAAACAAAAGTCGTTTGGAATCTGAACTTTTGAAAAGCATTAATGCGGCCATTAAGAAATCACAGCGTCAAGCCGCTCAGAGTATGGCATCGTTGATGCCAGGTTTATAAATAAGTCAATTATCATAAAGAGGAGGAAATCATGCCGTACGAAAAGTCATTGGATGTGGAATCGTTCAAAGTGATCAAGGAATTTGGTGATAGTCGAATCACCGTCGGAGTGTATGCTTATAACAATGGTGAACCCAAAATCCAGGTTGTTCGAGAAAATAAGCTTCAAAGCGGGGAATGGCGTTTTGCCAAGTTGGGACGTCTTTCCAAAAAAGAAGCCCAAGAAATCATCCCTGTCTTGATGAAAGCTGTTGAAAGCATAGCTAAATAACTCATCAATGGTTATGAACTATTAAAGGAGTGGCTGGTATGGCAGGTGAAGTGTATTTGACTCGAGCAGGTTATGAAAAGATGCTCAAAGATTTGGAAAATTTGAAAACCGTGGAACGTCGTCGAATTTCCAAAGCCATTGGAGAGGCTCGTCTCCAGGGAGATCTTTCCGAGAACGCCGAATATGACGCAGCGCGAGAGGCCCAAGCCCATTGCGAAGCCCGCATTGCGGAATTGGAAGGCAAATTGTCCGGTGCGCGCATTATTGAAGATCATAATATTCCTGCCGATCAAGTTTTTATCGGTGCGATTGTCACATTGCGTGATCTTGATAACAAAGAAGAAGTGCGATACATGATGGTTTCTGCGGAAGAAGCCAATTATGAAGAGAACAAGTTGTCAATTTTTTCTCCGATTGGTAAGGGGTTGACGGGACGTCGAGCGGGAGAAGAGGTTGAAATCAAAGTTCCCGTGGGTACGCTCAAGTACAAGATCCTCAAGATTGAAAGACCTTAAGAATTTGCGTCTTAAAGGAATAAGGAGCTAAGGTGATCACCATTGGTGTCATTGGTTGCGGTCATTGGGGACCCAATCATATCCGGATTTTCAATCATCTTCCGTCCTCATCTGTCAAAATTTGTGCGGACATGAGTGAAGACCGCTTGCAAGCGGTCGCCCTTCTTTATCCTCAAGTCCAACGAACCAAGCATTATCAAGAAATTCTCAAGGACCCTGAAATTGACGCGGTTTGCATTTCCACGCCGACAGACACCCACTTTCAATTGACCAAAGAAGCTCTGGAGGCAGGCAAGCATGTTCTCTGCGAAAAGCCTTTGGCCTTGCGTCCCGAAGAATGCCTTCAACTGCAAGTGCTTGCCGAAAAAAAGAAAAAGATGTTGATGGTTGGGCACATTTTTCTTTTTAATTTGGGAATCGCTCGACTCAAAGAGTATATCGAAGCCGGACAATTAGGACGTATCCATTACGCGCATTCTTCCCGGACCAATCTGGGGCCTTTTCGATATGACGTCAATGCGTTATGGGATTTAGCTCCTCATGACATTTCCATCTTTAATTACCTTTTGGGAAGCGCTCCTCTCAATGTCTCAGCCAGAGGAGTGCGTTGTTTAGGAACCTCTCTCGAGGACTTGGCGTTTGTGTCGTTGGAATATCCTAACCAGATTTTGGTGAATCTTCATGTCAGTTGGTTGGATCCTAAGAAAAATCGGCAAATCACCATTGTCGGTGATCAGAAAATGGTCACTTGGGACGATCTTGATAATGAGGGGCCGATCAAATTGTACGATAAGCACGTCGAGAAAGGGTCTCGATTCTATGAAAACTATGGTGAATTTCAGTTGCTCTCTCGAGAAGGCAGTATCACCATTCCGCATATGGCGTTTCATGAGCCCTTGAAGTTGCAGGGACAGTATTTTCTTGAATGTATTTTCCAAAATCGTCATCCTGAAAAATGTGATGCGCAGAAAGCGTATGATGTGGTAAGAACATTACAGGCGGCCCAAGAATCCATGCAGAAAAATGGAGCACCAGTTGAGGTCAAGCAACGATGAGAAATTACTTTCAACATGAACAAGCTTTGGTGAGTTCCAAAGCCAAAATTGGCGAGAATACCCGGATTTGGGCGTTTGTCAATATTCAGGACGGTGCGGTCATCGGGAAGGAATGCAATATCTGCGACGGCTGTTATGTTGAAAAGGGCGCGGTCATTGGTGATCATGTGACCATCAAGAATGGTGTTGCGGTCTATGAAGGTGTTATTTTGGAAGATGATGTTTTCTGCGGAACTAACGTGGCGTTTATCAATGATCGGTATCCGCGCAGCCATCGATCGGATGCATGGACACTTGAGAAAACGTGTGTGAAAAAAGGGGCCACGATTGGAAGCAATTCGACGATTATGTGTGGAGTCACGATTGGTGCTTACGCCTTGATTGGGGCGGGAAGCGTTGTCACTCGAGATATCAACAACCATTGGATTGTCACGGGGAACCCTGCGAAACCCGTTGGATATGCCTGCTGTTGTGGCAGAAGACTTCCTTCAACTCTCACATGCATTGTATGTAAATTGCATTATGTTCTTGAGGGTGATGAATTGCATTTGAAGACCCGCAAGTCCTCCTAAAGAAATTCCTGCAATTATGAAAAAAGTCATCGTTTGTCCTGTGGCCTACAATGAGCATGTGAAGATCAAGAGTGTCATTGAGCGTTTTTTAAGATCTCCTCTTTACGGTCAAGTTGATTATTTGGTTGTCGACGACGGATCAACCGATCAAACCACAGCTATCATTGAAAGTTTTAGTCCTCAGGGAGTCAAGACCCTGAGGCATCCCCAGCGTCAGGGAGTGGGAGCCACGATTCGTAGCGCGTTAAAATATGCCAAGGCCACGGGATATGAAGTGATCGTGATCATGGCAGGCAACGATAAGGACAATCCCAATGAGATCCCGCAGTTGATCGCTCCAATTCTAGAGGGAGAGACTGATCTTGTCCAGGGGTCGCGATACTTGCAAGGTGGGAAAGTCGGTGGGGACATGCCTTTTTATCGCAAATTTGCCACGCGGCTTCATCCGTTTTTATTTTCATGTTTGGTCCGACGAGAAATTACGGACAGCACGAATGGTTTTCGTGCGATTCGGCTTTCATTATTAGATGATGCTCGAATCAATCTTGAGCAGGAGTGGCTTCATCAATATGAATTGGAACCTTATTTGCTTTTTAAAAGCATCACTTTGGGTTATCGATATCAAGAAGTTCCTGTAACAAAGATTTATCCTCCAAAAAAATTGGGGTATACTAAGATGCAACCGATTGTGGGATGGTGGAGTATTCTTCGTCCATTGATTTATTTGGGACTGGGAATTAAAAAGTGAGGAGAAAAATGAAAAATGTCTTTTTGTTTTTATTGTGCGGGTTGGCGATGGTTTTTGCGGGGTGTGAAACGCTCCTTAATGAGCCCGGATCATTGTTGACCGATCCCCAATTTACAGAATATGACCAGAAAATGAAGGAAGCGGAGAGTTCTTATCTTAAAAAAGAAATTACGTACGCTGAATATCTTGAGAAGAAGAAGGAACTCGATCAGGATTATAATGAAGAAGCCAACAAGCGAAAACAAGTGATTGAAAATCCTGAAGCGGGTGGATCTTCGGCAACCCCGACGATGCCTTAAAAATATAGAGGTGATAAAATCTTATGAGATTATATGGTCGAAATCCTGTTTTGGAACGATTAAAATCAAATCCTCAAAGCATCCTTAAAATTTATCTTCAACAAGGACAAGGGGACAGCGGATACATTCGCAAAAAGGCGCAGAAATGGGGAATCCCTGTTTTTGATGTCCCAGGTTCAAAGTTGATGAAGATTGCTCGAAATGCGAATACCCAAGGCTGTGTTGCGGATGTGGAAGGATTTGCTTATGTGCTTTACCCTGAACTTTTGGAATGGGCGACGAAAAAGAGAGCTTCTTTAGTTTTCTTGGATGGCATCAATGATCCTCAAAATTTGGGAGCGACTCTGCGAAGCTTGGCATGCTTGGGTGATTTTGGCGTGGTCATCCCAACGCACCATTCCGTTGAAGTGACAGAAGCGGTATTGCGGGTTGCCTGTGGTGGCGACAATTATGTGAAGGTCTCGCGAGTTGCAAATTTGAGCCGTGCGATTGAAGACGCCAAAGAGGCTGAATTTTCCATTGCCGGAGCGGTCGTGGAAGGGGGAGAAAATATCATGGAGGTTGAGTTGCCATTTCCTTTGGGATTGATTGTGGGATCTGAACAAAAGGGAATTCGTGATGTTCTCCGTCGACATCTCGACATTACACTGACCATTCCCATGGCCCATGCCAGGCTTTCTTTGAATGTGGCTCAGGCAACGACGATTTTTTGTTATGAGATTGAACGACAAAAAAATAAAGTGGCTAATTCTCGAAGGAAGGCCCATCATGACGCGTCCGAAGAAATCCAGTAAAAAACATTCGCCAGCTTCTTCCTTTCAATCGGCCCTCGACTTTTTTGCCGAGGCTGGGCTTTTGAAAAAAGTGAAGCGTAGCGGTTGGTGGGTTGCGGGCATCCAGAATCCGGAGAGTGTCGCTGACCATTCGTTTCGTACTGCGGTCATTGGCTATTACCTCGCATATTTAGAAGGGGTCGACCCTTTGCAAGTCATGGCCATGGCGCTTTTTAATGATATCCATGAAGCTCGAATTAACGACCTTCATAAAATGGGTCATTATTACATCGACTTCAAAGATGCCGAGAAGCGTGTTTTCAAAGATCAAATCCAAGATTTGGATAGCAGAGTGCAAAAGCCCTTGCGAGCCTTACGAGATCGTTACGATTGCCAGAATTGTCCGGAAAGTCAGGTCGCTCGAGACGCGGACATCCTCGAGTGTTTGATTCAGGCTAAAGAGTATCATCACGCAGGATATGCAGAAGCCGAACATTTTTTTCAACGAGCCCCAGAGCTTTTGAAAACTAAAAGTGCTCAGGCGCTTTGGCGAGAAATGATCACGTGGGACAGCAGTGATTGGTGGCAGAAGGTGGTTAAGTTTGAGAGATAAGATACAATTGCGAAAATTCTCATTTCTCATTTTTGTTTTTTTTCTGGTCGGTTGCTCAACTCTCAACCCCGCCACGGGTCGTAAGGAATTCATTTTTATCGACACCGAGACGGAAGTGGCGATGGGGAAGGATATTCATAAACAGATATTGCAGCAGTACAAGATTTCTTCCAACCTTGAACAAGTGGCACATGTAGAAAAAATAGGGCAAAAATTGGCACAAGTTTCAGATCGGAAAGATTACGAATATCATTTTTATGTGATTAATAACGATGAGCTCAACGCGTTCACGGTGCCCGGGGGCAGCATTTATATTTTTACGGGACTTTTAGAAAAGCTTTCTTCCGACGATGAAATCGCCGCAGTTTTGGCTCACGAGATTGGTCATGGCGCAGCGCGACATACAGTCAAGAAATTTCAAGCCGCAATGGGTTATAATCTTGTCGGGACCATTGTCTTAAGTCAGGTTGCTCCGGCGCAACAACAATTGGCCGCCATGAGTTCCAGTGCTGTCATGCAATTGGTTTTTTCAGCGTATGGTCGACGAGACGAATATCAGGCGGATCAGTTAGGGCTGCGGTATCTCTATCGCAGTGGGTATGATCTTAAAGCCATGATTAAGACGTTCAAAGTTTTGAAAGTCAATTCGAAAGGTCCCGAAGTGCCTTTGATATTAAGAAGCCATCCGTATTTGGAAGATCGGATTGCGGCAGTAGAGACGGAAATTCAGGACATCGAAGATGGGAAGAGTTCACAGGTCACAGCGGTGACTCAACCCCAACAATAAGGAAAATCCTAT
>JANLHA010000214.1 GCA_024653845.1 Candidatus Omnitrophota bacterium
GTCGCAAATTTTCTTGGACTCGGATACGCCCTTCCGTTGAGAACCAGCTGGCCTGACCAGCAGAAAAAACAATATAGGCCCCACCTAAGACCACGCTAAGAATCAAAACAACAAGCATAGTCTCGACCAAAGTTGTTGCCCGCTGATTTTTGATATCCAACCGCATTTTCCCTCCCTCAATCTCTTTATAATAACTGCGCAATATGCGTCACAATTTGCACGGGCGAATCCAAAATTCCATTATTATTCACATCTTCACCGGCATCAATGGCCCCATCCAAATCTTGATCTTCTCCCAAGAGACGACCATTTTTTTGTTTCCAACTCACATCAACAGAAATCTTTAACATCTCGGCATTCGTGTCATCCACATCAATCGCACCCCTAGCGGACATTCCTGTAACCGCAAAACCAGTATTATCAAATGTGGCTCTGATCTGAGTAAAATCTGTCGACTTGATCTCTTCCATTTTGCTTCGCGCCGATTGAACCGCAATGGCGGTATTTCGCGCCATCTCACTCAATTCAATACATCGAAGATAGCTGACTAAAATCGCGCCCATCGTCAGCGCTAGAATCGCTGTCGCCATCAAAAGCTCGACAAATGTCAACCCGGTTTCATTTTTCAAATCCATCCCTCTCTCTCACTGCTCCTAAAAAAACAGGGGGCTTAATTAGGCCCCCTGTCCAATAACCTGCGTTGCGTTTGATCAAAATAACTACTTTAAAACCCCACCCGTTGTCATGGTGAACGACTTGCTTCCGGTTGTTCCTGCGGTAACAGGTGTTGCAAGAAACGTATAACCGGTCGCGGCCTGAGTACATGTGTAAGTAAACCCAGACTGTGTACCTGTACAGAAGTCTGTATTTAAGTACGGAGGCGTCGCACCCGTCAATGAAGTGACGGCTGTTGGGTAGTTCCCGTTGTTGTCCGAAGCATAAGACTCTGATGCTGTGGACAGGGTGCGCAAATTGCTTTTGGCAATTGCGTCATTCGCAGAGACCTTGGCTCGCAACAAGCCAGGAATCGCCATGATCGCTAACAACGCAATGATTGCAACAACGATCATGATCTCCACGAGAGTGAACCCTTTTCGATTGTTGATTTTTTTCATTCTCATCATCTTTCCCTCCCTTCGTGGTTAATTGGCCATCCCCTGCCCCGAAGATGGGAAAGACGAAAGAATGATGACACCTTTTTCCTCTCATCTTGTAGGCAGAAACGCTGAGATATACCTGGCCATATTTGACAAAAAACACCTATCCCTCTTTTGAGAAATAGGTGCACCTTAAAATTCTGAGTTGATGGTAACTGGCTACCCATATTTGTCTCCCTGGGCCCTCTAGTTTTGTGCCCCACCCTTACGGATGGTTTACCCTTTTCATCAATACTGGATCTATTCCAAGTATAGCCTGCAGGGTCGGCCTTGTCAAGCAGCCCAACTTGCCTATATTTTATCAAATTTATTTTATTTAATGTATCTTTTCTTATTTATTCCAAAAGAGTTATAAAATATTCAGATTACAAGTACTGGCTCATACTCAAAATAGGCAAGAACAACGCGATGACGATAAACCCAATCACAATCCCTAAAAAACCAATGATGACCGGCTCAATGATGCTGGTCAAACCCGCTACAGCGGCATCGACTTGTTCATCATAAAATTCCGCAATCTTGGTTAACATTTTTTCCAACTGACCCGATTGCTCACCGATATCAATCATGCGCGTGACCATGGGTGGGAAAACCCCGCTCTTTGACAAGGGGGCGGCAATACTTTCTCCCTCGCGAACATTATTTTTGACTTCGTTGATAACAATCTCAATGACACGATTCCCACTGGACTTTCCCACAATGTCCAATGATTCCAAAATGGGAACCCCACTTTGCAAAAGTGTGGCTAAGGTCCGACTGAAACGGCTCAAAACAACTTTACGAATCAAGGGACCAAAAATGGGAAGACGTAAAACGGTCCGGTCGATGATCAATTTTCCTTTATCAGTCCGATACCAACGGGCCAACAAAAAGATCAAAAAAATGATGATTAAAATGAGGAAAAGAAAATATTTTTTAATCCCATTGCTAATTCCAATCAACAATTGCGTCAAAATGGGCAATTCCGACCCCAAGGATTCATAAATGCTGGCAAATGTGGGAACCACCTTGACCATCAAAACAGTTGTGATCAACATTGCCATAAAGACAACAACCGACGGATACATCAGTGCGGACTGAACCTTATGG
>JANLHA010000222.1 GCA_024653845.1 Candidatus Omnitrophota bacterium
CAAAACTTGTAATGCTATTATACTTCTTGGCGAGATATCCGTCGAGATAATCCGTAAGAGCGGCAATCGTAAAAAACAAGACCGCTAAAAGAACCGCAATCAGGCCAGGCTGCAGAATAAAATAAACAAATGCGAAAGTTAGAAAAAACCGGGAAATCGTTAAAATATTAGGTAATGTCATACCAACTTCCCTACAAGATCATATTCTAGCGTGTCCGCCACCTCAACATGGGCAAAGCTGCCAAGATCAAGCTTCCGATTGGCATGGATATAAACAACCCCATCCACTTCGGGAGCATCATGTTCGGCTCTGCCCAAATAAACATTTTCTTCACCCTTTTGAGCCTCTTCCACCAAAACTTTAAGTCGCTGTCCTTTGAATCGCTCATGCAACTCTTGCGAAATTTTTTGTTGTTCCTGCATGAGACGTTGCAAACGTTCTTTCTTCACACGCTCAGGGACTTGATTGGGCATCTCAAACGCGGCGGTTGCTTCTTCTTTCGAATAAACAAAAACACCGACCTTCTCAAAGCGACTTTCACGGACAAATTGCAACAATTCTTCAAAATCCTTGTCAGTTTCACCAGGCAATCCGACGATAAATGTTGTACGTAAACTCGCTCGAGGGATTTTTGTTCGCAACTTGGCAATCAAATCTTTGGTTTGTTGAGTTGTGATGCTTCGCTTCATGCTGCTCAAAAGATGATCGCTGATATGCTGCAAAGGCATATCGATATATTTACAAATCTTTTCTTCATTGGCCATCACATCAATCAGTTCATCGGTCACGTGCGCGGGGAAAGCATATAAAAGACGAACCCATTGAATATTTTTTATTTCTTTAACCATTTCGCGCAGAAGGCGGGCCAAAGACTTTTCTCGATACAAATCCATTCCATAAGCGGTGATGTCCTGACCAATCACATTGATTTCTTTGACCCCCTGGGCATCGAGACGTCTCACCTCATCGAGCACGGATTCAATTTTTCGAGAAGAAAACTTTCCTTTGATCTTCGGAATGACACAAAAACTGCATTGGTTATAGCAACTTTCACAAATTTTGACATAAGCAAAATGTTTAGGCGTCAGATAGACCTGCTCCGGAACGCTGTCTTTTGCAAATTTGGGTGTACCAATGATCGCGTCGATCTCTTTGATCTCCTCAGCCAATTCTTTCCCATAACGCTGGGCCAAACATCCAGCGACAATCACCTTCTTCAATTTTCCTTGTTTCTTAAGTTCCACCAAATCCAGAATGGTATCAATCGATTCCTGCTTAGCCTCTTCAATAAAGGAACATGTATTCACAATGGCGACATCAGCGTTTTGCAGATCAACAATACGATGGCCTTGCCGTTTGAGACGTCCCAGAATCTCTTGCGAATCGACGAGATTCCGAGCACATCCCAAATTGATCACCCCGACCTTCTCGCCTTGAGAAGTTCGTTCTTTGTAAAAATCTTGCGTCGTTTTAATCATCTTTAAAGTCCTTCACGACAATCAGAGTGATCCGTTTCATATTCTATAAAGGGTCATTTCTTAACACTCAACCCGTCTTCATTAAAAACAACTCGTCGAGCATCCCGATCCGCGCGGCCTAACTTTCCCAACCCTTTTCCATTGAGTTCAAAAGCCAAATTATGGATCGCTTTCCCTGAAATTTCGATCGCTTTCTTCCCACTCCAAGTTTCCGCCATCCCTTTTTCCAAAACCGATTGAAAAACAATATCTCCGTCAACCTTCACCTGAATCCAGCTTCTCTTTTCCGCCTTAACCGTCAAATGAACTTTCTCACGCTCCGTGCTTGTCGAAGAAACAGCTTCTGTTTTTTTGGGGCTTTCGACAACAGCTGGAGCCGATGTCACGCTCGGCTTCTCCACCTTGACTTCTTTAGACTTTTCAGGCAACGATTTCTTTTCAATTTTCTTAGCAGCCACTTTTGTCTCTTTTTCTTTAGACGGATGGCCAACAAAACATCCTCTCACGCACCCTCCCGCCTTGATTAAAAGAAAAAGAGCAAACGCAAGTCCTGCAAAACGCACCAATTGTTGCTGCCGTCGACGATTAAAAAACTGCTCTACAGGGGAAGGGAAATATTTATCTTCATTGATTTTGGTAACTTTGAGCGTAATCGGGGGGGCGACTTTTTTAGGTCTTTTCTCTTCTTCAACCTGACGAGCGTCGACACCTAGAAATTCCGCATATTTCTTTTTAAAAGCTTTCAAATAAAAAGGCGAAATATTTCCGGCCTCATAACCTTCCTCCAGTCCTTTGAGCACATCCATCGGGATTTTGGTGATTTCATGGACGGTGCGCAAAGAAAGCCCTTTGGTTTCTCGGGCTTGCCTAAAAATAAAACCCTTAGGCTTTTCTAAGGAATCAGGCATGTTCCTCCTTTTGTTCTTTATCTTTCATATTCTTGAGAAGCCAGTCTTCACGATCCACCAAAAGGTCCCTTGGCTTGCTCCCGCAATAAGGTCCCACAAGGCCATCCTGCTCCATCAAATCAATCAAGCGGGCCGCACGCGTATAACCCAATCGCATCCGTCGTTGCAAAATGGAAACCGAAGCCTGGTTCGTTTCAATCACCAGTCGCACCGCTTCGTCGTACAATTCATCTTTCTCATTCGATCCGCCAAATCCAGACGCATTTTTCTGACTCAAAATCGATTCATCATAAACGGGTTGCTGTTGATTCTTGATAAATTCGATGACATTATGAACTTCTTCATCACTCACAAAACTGCACTGACCTCGACTCGGCTTGGCATCTCCGGGCTTAACAAATAAAAGATCACCTTTACCTATAAGATTTTCTGCACCGTTCATATCCAAAACAGTGCGCGAATCTACTTTGGAAGCCACTTTAAAAGAAATTCTCGCCGGAAAATTTGCCTTGATCACACCCGTGATGACGTCCACCGAAGGACGCTGAGTCGCGAGAATCAAATGAATTCCCACCGCTCGTGAAAGCTGCGCCAAGCGGGTGATGGCGCTTTCAATTGTTTTTGCGGAAACTTGCATGAGATCCGCAAGTTCGTCGATGACAATGATGATATAAGGCAACTTATTTCCTTTGGCATGATATCCCTTGATATTTCTCACACCAGCCTTAGAAAGCGTGGTGTAGCGATGTTCCATTTCACTAACGACCCAACCTAACGCCCCAGCAACCTTCTTATGATCCGTCACCGTCGGACAAAGCATGTGGGGGATGTCATTGTATTGTGTCAACTCAACCATTTTAGGATCAACCATCAAAAATTTGACCTCATCAGGGGTGGCGTTAAAAAGAAGCGACATGATGATGCCGTTAACGCAAACGGTTTTCCCTGAGCCAGTGGTTCCGGCGATCAAAAGATGCGGCATATCTGCCAGATCAGCAACCAAAGGTTTTCCCGAAATATCTTTTCCAATAGCCAACATCAATTTGGAATCTGGCATTGGAATGCGTCCGTTCAGAACTTGAGAAAGAACATCTTTCAAATAAACCGAAGCTTTCGCGGTATTAGGGACTTCAATTCCTACACGATTTTTCCCCGGGATAGGCGCGACAATCCGAACCGCGGGCGCACACATCGCTAAAGCGATGTCGTCGGAAAGAGTGGTGATCCTTTGGATCTTAACTCCCGGAGCGGGTTCCAATTCGTAACGGGTAATCACTGGGCCTCGCTCAATATCCGCCACTCGGGCGCGGACATTGAAATCCGCCAACGTCGCTTCGAGCGTTTGCGCTCCGTGAGCCAAATCGCTTTGCAATTTGCTTGCAGAAACCTGTGGAGGATCTGCCAAAAGATCTAAAGTCGGCAAACGATATTGCTCACTTGCGGTTTTGACTTCCGCGGTTGATGGAGATTTCTCGACAACTTTTTCGACCGGCTTCTCAGTGATTCGAATCCTGGGAGTCGTGGGCTCTTTAACTTCAACCGGATTTTTCTCAAAAAAAGCATTCTTATCTTCTGCTCCTTCTCCAAAAACGGTACTGCGAATTTTGGGGAAAGATTTTGCCTTTAAAGTATCTCTCAAATTTTCACGGCTCTCACGCTTCTTGGGTGAACGCAACTCCGCCAACCCTTCCTGAGCCTCCTCTTTCCATTCTTGAATTTTTCCACCCAGAGATTCGCTCAGTTTAAAAAAGAGTGGGGAAATCAAAACCTCTGCCGTTAAAATCGTCGTCAAAACTCCCATCGTCAACAAAATGATATACGCCCCTGTATATCCTAAATAACGAATGAGAAAGTCTGAGGTTACAAAACCGATCACGCCTGAACGCTCAAAACGCACGCCCATTTCTGCCGCAGGCATTCCAAAAAGAGCACTGACGACACAGACTAAAACCACCATGCTTAAAAATTTTGAAAAAGTCAACTGGATGTCTCGAGAGATGAATTTGTTCCAACTCCAAAAAAATAAAATAACACTGAGAGAATAAGCGCTAAATCCAAAAATAAAAAAAAGCACGCCTGCAGTATAGGCGCCGACAATTTGGATCAAATTAGCTGTTGGATAATTCGGTTGAGAGGTGTACCAAGAAAGATCGTTAGGAGTAAAAGAAATGAGGCTGGCTAATAAAATCAGTCCCAGCGCAAAGACTGTGATACCTTGGATTTCATTAAGGTGTTCCTCTTTCATCAGGCTTTACAGGGCACCTATTTTGAGTTGTTAAAAGACCACAACATCAAATATCTTATCATTGAATCAAAAATTCTGCCAGGGATTATACAGGCTGTTGTTCGGCTTGCTTTTTACTCAAATTCATGCGATTCATCTTATCGATTTCAACTAGCTTGACTTTGAACCGATCGCCGACTTTCACAACCTCATTGACATCTTTGACATACGTTGAGGAAATTTCAGAGACATGGACCAAGCCTTCTCGTCCAGGTAAAAATTCACAGAATGCGCCAAAAGGCATCACTCGCTTGACCACAGCATCATAAATTTTTCCGATTTCAGGCTGTTCAGTGAGACCTCGAATGATCGCGACGGCCTTCTCGGCTGCATCTTTATTTGTCGCGGAAACCAAAACTCTTCCATCATCCTCGATATCAATAGACGTGGCTCCGGTATCTTCCATGATTTTCTTAATCACTTTTCCACCAGGCCCGATCACTTCACCGATCTTGTCAACAGGCACCTCACATATCAGAATTCGAGGAGCATATTGAGAAATTTCTTCTCGAGCTGTCGAAATCGCCTCATCCATTTTTCCTAAAATGAATACTCGAGCTTCTTTAGCTTGACCCATCGCTTGAGTCAAAAGATCGAGACTGATTTTTTCAATTTTAAGATCCAATTGAATTGCAGTGATTCCTTGGCGTGTTCCGGCCACTTTAAAATCCATATCCCCAAAATGATCCTCGAGTCCCATAATATCCGTGACCAAAACTGCTTGTTGATCCTTGGTAATCAAACCAATTGAAATTCCCGCCACGGTATCTTTGATCGGAACACCGGCGTCCATCAAAGCCAAAGAACTGGCACACACGGTTGCCATACTCGAAGACCCATTCGATTCCAAAATTTCCGAAACCACACGAATTGTGTATGGAAAATCTTCTTTCGAAGGTAAAACCGCTTGAATAGCTTTCTCTGCCAAAGCCCCATGACCAATTTCCCGACGGCCAGGTCCTCTCATAGGACGAGTTTCACCAACGCTAAATGAAGGGAAATTATAATGCAGCATAAAATTCTTATATGTGGTGTCTTCTAAAGACTCAATCAGCTGTTCATCGCGTTTGGTTCCCAATGTGACAATTGCCAAACTTTGGGTCTGACCACGCGTAAAAATGCTTGATCCATGCGTGCGAGGAAGAACTCCCACTTCCGATGAGATCGGACGAATATCTTTTAATCCACGGCCGTCTGCTCTGCGTTTTTCTTGGAAGACGAGTCGTCGGACTTCTTCGTATTCAATCAGTTCAAAAATCTTGCGGATGGTCCCTTGAGTGATTTCTTCTCCATCTCGACCATGTCCTTCAAAAATGGACAAATCTTTTGTCAAATCTGCGATCAACTCTGCAGCAGCTTCTTCTCGTTGTTGTTTATCTCCGATCTGATAAACATCTGTCAAACGCTTCCCGACGAGACTTCGCACTTTGTTCACTAAAGCTTCATTAGGCTTCTGAATCTCAACTTTAGCTATTGGCTTGCCGACCTGCTTTTGCAATTCTTTTTGAGCACGAGCTACAGCCACCAATTCTTTAAATGCCAGCGCCAATGCATCATGCACGACATTTTCGGGAACTTCCAAAGCTTCCCCTTCAATCATATTGATTCCAGCTTCGATTCCCGCCACGACAAAATCAAGATCGGCCTGGGTTCGTTGAGCATACGTAGGATTCACAACAAGTTGCCCATCAACCTGAGCAACCCTCACAGCTCCCACCGGTCCGTCAAAAGGAATATCTGAGATCACCAAGGCGGCAGATGCACCCACCAAAGCTAAAATATCAGGATCATTCTCACCATCGCTGCTGAGAACTGAGGCCACAACCTGCACATCATGATAAAAACCTAAAGGGAATAGCGGTCGCAAAGGACGATCAATGACCCGGGAGGTCAAAATTTCTTTTTCCGTAGGACGGCCTTCTCTTTTAAAGAAGCCACCTGGGATCTTTCCAGCGGAATAGGTTTTTTCCTGATATTCGACCATCAAAGGGAAAAAATCCACATCTTCGCGAGGTTTTTTAGACATACAAGCTGTCACGAGGACAACCGTTCCGCCGCATGTGACGGTAACCGCCCCATTGGCTTGTTTGGCGAGTTTACCGCTTTCAATGATGAGACTCTGGGCCCCAAAGGGGATCTCAATTCGACCTGGCATGAATGAACCTCACTTACGTAGACTTAATTTTTGAATGGTCTCTTCGTACTTCTTGGGATCTGACTTCTGAAGGTAGGAAAGGAGGCGTCTTCGCTTCCCAATCATCATCAGAAGACCTCGGCGGGAATGAAAATCCTTACGATAAACCTTAAGATGATCTGCGAGATAGTTGATTTTCTCGCTCAACAATGCCACCTGCACAGCTGGAGACCCTGTATCTTTTGTATGAACTTTGAAATTATCGATAATTTCGTTCTTTTTTTCTTTAACCAGAACCAATTTAAGCTACCTCCATCTCAAATAAAAATTCTTTTTTAAAATTCCCTTAATAAAGATTTTGGAATTATACTATCAATCTTTCTTCCCGTCAAGCTTACTTTTTCCAAGTGTCCAGCCAAATTAAGAATGTCCTAGTTCTAGCAAAATAGGAATGTCCTAATTTGTTATTAAGCTACCTGGTAATTTAAAACCATTTCTCCAGTAACTTCCTTTTGGAGGAACATGACGAAACCTTGGCTTAGGTTTACGTACAGACACTGACTTAATCCGAGGCGAAGGGCCTTCAATCAAGTTATAAGACAATCGCTCACAGCCATGTTTAATGGCGATCTGACCATTGAGATATTCATGCATCGTTACAGTGTCAGCTCGGGTTTTGGTCAAAATCTGATACCATTGCTTGCGATGCACAACCGTGCGGTCATTGCGTAAGCATCGCTGTGTCTGGATAGACAGTATCTCGTCGAGTTTAACCCTTTTATCTACCGGCCTATGATAATCACCTGGCTGTTTGGCTTCAACTCGAAACTTCTTATTAAAGATCGGTAAATATCTTCTTAATACCTCATTGGCTTCTTCTATCGTTTTAACATTTGCCAATCTTAACTCTTTGACTAATCGATCTTGTACTGCTTGCACGCCCGTCCAAACTGCGTCAATTCTTCCTTGTCCCTAAACGGCCAATCCGTGTATTTATCCTTTTGATTATTCTTATACGTCGAGTGTTTATCCAAATATATGATTCTTGGCAACCCATTTTGTTTAATGTATCCTTTTAATCCTCCCAGATCTTTTTTCGCTTTTCCCTTATTCTCTTGCCAAAGTCCTGCCTTGATTAACCACAACCTCAACGTCTCTTCGTTGACTTCTATTCCTTCTCGTTCCCGCATCTTCTCCGACGCTAACGTTGGCCCAAAGTCCCCATAACTCTTCTCATATATCTCCAATACCTTCTTCTTGAAACTGACCTTGATCTTTCGATTCCCTTCTTTTCCTCTTAACTTATGGATAACTCCTCGCTCTCCTTCAACACGTACTCGCTTCACCACACGCCGTATCTGGCGATCCGTTACCCTTAAATATTCCGCCGCTTCTTGTTGATTCATCTCCTTATCCAATACTTTTTGGATCACCTGATACCGTTTGATCTCCTCTGCCCTCATCATAAAAATGTCCTCTCTGGAATCCATAATGCACCCCCTTACCATGCATTATCTTATCCTTTTTTAGGACATTCTTATTTTGCTCTATTAGGACATTATCATTTTGGCGTTACAAAAATTATCCCTCTTGTTTTATGAAATTATTTATCTTATAATGTGAATAATTATGAAAAGCACTCTCATCGTTTTTGTAATTGTCGCTTGGTTAGTTGTCATTTACTTTGGCTTTATTTCCGTTGTCGGCAAAAGCATGTCAAAAGCCGAAGCCCCTCAAACAGATCCAACGATCGCACTGAAGAAAAAACAAGAACAGCTGCAACAAGTGAGGGATTTGAAAGACCAAGCAAGAAGGCTGCAAGAACAACGCAGAGATCGACTTCGATAAATCTCTCTAATGATCTCGTGCTTCTAGAATCCGTCGACTCATTTCATTTTCATAAAGATTCTGAATTTTCGCCAACTCCCCGTCACCTAAGAATATCCCAATAGCTTTCTCAACGGCTCTCAATCTCAATTGCAAATAAATGTATTCTGGCTGCAAAACTTCCTTTTTAAAGTCGACATATTTCTCTTCCAATCCTGACTTTTCTTTATCTTGGATATATTTCTTGAAACTCTCAATCTTCTCTCCGAGTTCGCTACAAGCATATGAAACCGCCTCGTTTTCCAAAGAGTTGAGAAGGTTCCGGTCAACTTGAACTTGAGTGAATTTACGATCAATCCGATCTAGGGCTTCTTTGGTTGATTTGTAACACCAAAGCAAGTACCTTCGAGTTAATAAGTTTTCTTCGTCACGAGTCATAGATTATTTTAAAATCAGGAGGATTAAGATTCAGGCTCAGTCCATCTTTCCACATCATTGTGCAGAGTTTCGATGGCGTTGCCAAGGGTATGATGTACGGCTCTGCGTAAAGGCGAACCTACAGTACAACTTCGGAACCCAACAAAAATAAGAATGCAACTCGAAACAACGGTGAAAAGCAGGATGTACTCAATAATTTGCTGACCTTTTTTCCAAAACAACATGGCAATCTCCTTATCTAGAAACCATTACAAATATATCACAAAAGGACATGTTCATCCATTGCACTTATAAATTTTATCACCTACATGAGCCTGCTGATTCAATTTGAGCCCGACGAGTTTTCCCTTCGTGGCAACCGCCACATCTTGACTTTCAATTTGCAACGAACTGACCTTCAACTTGAAATCCGTATTCTTACCTCTGATAAGGACTTCATCTCTCACACGGATAGCGACATTCTGAACTTTAACGACACAAACCATGATTTTGGGAAAATAATGAGTGACTTCCCCAATGAGCTCTGAAGAATCCTTTTTAGAAGATCCGTCAGGAATAGGCTTCTTTTTCGAAGAATTTAATTTCTTCTTAACTGAGCTTGAAGCCTTCCTAGAAATTCTTAAAATTTGTTTTTTGGGAACGCTTTTTTTAACTTTCAAACGGACCGACGAAACCTTCTTTTTCTTCTTCAAAATAGAGATTTTGGAACGGGGCGAGCGTCTTTTAGCTTTACGCCGGGCAGGACGAACTCCTAAGAAATTTTTTAAAACTTTGATAATTTTTTTCAACATACAAAAGAAAAAATTAAGGGCTGGAGATGATTTTGAAATTTACGATGGGGAATTATAACGTGATTTTTTCTGCAATTCCTGAAATGCCCGGGAATTCAAGATGCTGGCCCTGAAGCACAGCGATCATCCCCACAAATGAAAGGCTTAATAAAAGGAACATGCCCAATTTCAGAAGCCACACGCCAAAGACAATGTGCAAAATAAAAACACCCACTTCAGCGACGAAAATCACAAGCCCCTGCTTACTATGAAACAACACAAAAGGATTGTCTTTTTTCAAAATGAGCGGAATGATGCACAGGATCGAAAGATAAGACAATATCGCAAAGGCTTTGCCTTCGAGAATTTTATTATCGGATGAATTCTCCGGAATAACCATTAGATTTGACCTCAATCAGCGAGTTGATATCACCAAAAGAGTTGCGCTCCTGAACAGGGTTTGCCGGATCTTCTCTCCAGCGACCATCGACGATGAATTGATATTTATAGGTACCTGGTTTCAACGGAATGGAAACCAGCCATTCTCCATTTTCTTGAAGCATGCGACAACTTTCATCGAGAGACCAATCATTAAAACTTCCCGTGACATACACCGACTGGGCTTCGGGAGCTCTCAAACGAAAAGTTGTTCCCATGATTTCCTGTGACTTCTCTTTCACCAAATCTTGCATTCGATTGGAAAAGGCAAATCCCGATGGGACCTCTTCCGCATTGGACTGCTCAACAGAATCTTTGGCTTCTTTCGTAATGATCTCTTTTGCAAGTGTAAAATAATCTTTGGATCCTCGACAATATTTATCATAATCCAAGACCGTTTTACCCAGTACAACAGATTCTTTGAGTTTAACGTTGATATGAATGATCGGATCAAACAAAATGTCCCCAAACTTCTCACGGATTGTTGAAAGCATAGCAAAAGAATGACGCAAACGAGAGTCAAACATGGTGATGAGGATCTTATGTTCGACGGGATGGTTCAGGCGATCTTTAATCAAATGAATGATGTCCAACAAATGGTCTACGCCCTGCATGGAAAAACGGCTCGTTTCAACAGGAATGATCACTTCGCTGGAAGCGCGGATCGAATTGATGGTCAAAAATCCAAGGCTTGGAGGGCAATCAATAAGAATATAATCGTAGAGATCGCTAATTTTAGAAAGGATCTCGACAAGCTTCAATTCCCTCCCGATTTCATCCGTCAACTCCTGTTCAAGTGTTCCCACCAAAATATTCGAAGGCACGATATCAAAATTTCGGGTCACCGGCTTAATGATATCTTTGATTTGAAGTTTTCGCGGAGTGAGCTTAGAAATAACATTGTATAAACTATCATGATTTTCAAAGTTAAGCCCCAATGAGGCGTGCGACTGAGGATCCAAATCGATCAATAAAGTTCTTTTCCCATTGAAACTTAATGCGGCTGCCAAATTGATCGCTGTTGTGGTTTTTCCACATCCGCCTTTTTGGTTGGCAATTGAGATCACTCTCATAGAATTG
>JANLHA010000223.1 GCA_024653845.1 Candidatus Omnitrophota bacterium
ATCGAGCGGGCGAAGGGATGTCATTTGTATGATACGCAGGGACGCAAATACCTCGATGGAGTTTCAAGTCTTTGGGTCAATGTTCACGGACATGGTCACCTTACGATTGATGCCGCGATCAAAAATCAAATCCAGAAATTGAGCCACTCTACATTTTTAGGTTTATCGCATCCACCAGCAATTGAGTTGGCTAAAAAACTTGTCGAGATCACTCCGTTTGGCCTGGAAAAAGTTTTTTATTCCGATAATGGTTCAACGGCTGTGGAAGTCGCCATCAAAATGGCCTATCAATATTGGCAAAACATGGGCCAATCCCAAAAGATACAGATCGCGCATTTGAGTAACTCTTATCATGGCGATACGTTGGGCAGTGTCAGTGTCGGCGGGATTGATCTTTTTCATAAGGTTTATCGCAATTTGATTTTCAAAACGATTGCGTTTGAGTTTCCTGATTTTTATCGTGCCCCGGCTGGTAAAAAATATCCTGATTACACCGCAGAATGTTTAGAAAAAATGGAGATGCTTTTTAAGAAGGATCACTCCAAGATTGCTGCTCTGATTGTTGAGCCACTTGTCCAAGGAGCGGCTGGAATGATTGTGTGGCCAAAAGGGATTTTGAAACGAATCGCCAAAATGTGTCGGCGCCATGACATTTTCCTAATCGCCGATGAAGTCGCCACGAGTTTTGGACGAACCGGCAAAATGTTTGCCTGCGAACACGAAAATGTGACTCCAGACATTTTGTGTTTAGCCAAAGGAATCACTGGCGGTTATTTGCCCCTCGCTGCAACTCTTACCACCCAACGTATTTTTGAAGGTTTTGTTTTTGATTACAAAGAACAAAAGACATTTTTCCATGGGCACACGTACACGGCCAACCCTTTGGCTTGTGCCGCAGCCCTAGCCAGCCTCCAAGTCTTTGAAAAAGAACAGGTTTTGCGCCAGTTGCAACCGAAAATAAAACACTTGAGCCAGAAGCTCAAGATGTTCTATAATCTAGCCCACGTCGGGGATGTTCGGCAAAAAGGGATGATGGCTGGAATTGAACTTGTGCGAGACCGCCAGACCAAAGAACCGTATCCTTGGCAGGAAAAAATGGGAGTCAAAGTTTGTCAAGAAGTCCGCAAGCACGGTGTGATTTTGCGTCCTTTAGGAAGCGTTATCGTCTTGATGCCACCATTGGCGATCTCGGAAGAAGAGTTGGATCACTTGCTTGATGTCACTTATAGAGCGATTGAGAAAGTGATAGGATAAAAATTGATGGATCGATTGATTGATAAAAATTCTAAAATTTTTGTCGCTATGAGCGGCGGGGTGGATTCGTCTGTCGTCGCGGGCCTCATGAAAGAACAGGGCTACGATGTGGTCGGGGTCACGATGTGCTTTAGCATTTCGCACCCGAACAGCAAGAAGCCTTCTTGCTGCGGTGTCGACGGAATTGGCGATGCCCGACGGGCGGCGCAGATTTTGGACATCCCTCACTACGTCCTTGATTTCGCGGCCGACATCAACGATTACATCATTGAAGATTTTACCAATGAATATTTGAGCGGCCGCACACCGAATCCTTGTGTGCGCTGCAATCAGCATTTGAAATTCGGGTCGCTTTATAAAAAGGTGCTGAGTTTGGGTGCCGGATATCTAGCAACGGGGCATTATGGCAAAATTGAATACAATGATGAGCGCGGCTGTTACGAAATGAAAAAAGCCATCGACCCGAAGAAAGATCAGTCCTATTTTCTTTATAGCATGAAGCGCGAAACACTACCGCGCGTGCTTTTCCCGTTAGGCGGCATGACTAAGCAAGAAGTCCGTAATCTTGCCCGACGCTATAACCTCAACACCGCCGACAAAGCTGAGAGCCAAGACATTTGTTTTGTTCCCGACGGAGGATATAAGGAATTTTTGAAACAGCGCGTGGGGGACCGTGTGTTTAACCCCGGGCCATTTAAAGATCCCACAGGCAAGATCGTGGGCGAACACAAAGGGATTGCTAATTACACGATCGGTCAGCGCGATAAATTGGGCATAGCATTAGGTCATCCTGTCTATGTCTATAAAATAGAGAAGGAAACCAATACGGTGTACGTCGGACCTCAGGAAGTTTTGTATTCGAGCGGTCTCTTGGCTAGCCAATTCAATCCGGTGAGCATGGAAATTCCTCAAGAACCCATGGAAGTTGAGGTGCGGATCCGTTACAATGCACCTGAAGTCAAGGGAACGCTGATATATTTAGGAGAAGGCAACTTTCGAGTCGATTTTCAACAGCCTCAGAAGTCAGTTACTCCGGGCCAGTCGGTTGTTTTTTATCGAGGAGATGTGGTTTTGGCTGGTGGGATCATTGAAAAACCGATTCCTTGTTCGGAAGAGAAAATTTTACAAAATGTAGAAAGGGTTTGAGTCATGGATTTGAAATTGGATTGTGAACATTTGAAAGGATTCATTAAAGAAAAAGATTGGATCAGCTTAGCCCCACGTGTTCAAAAAGCGCATGAGCAGTTGCATCAACGCAATGGCAAGGGGCATGAATTCACCGGTTGGCTCGATTTGCCTGAACGCATCAGCGATTCTTTTCTTGATGAACTTACCAAATTGGGAGAAGAGGTCCGTACTCAGTCCGATTGTTTGGTGAGCATTGGCATCGGCGGATCCTATATTGGAATCCGTGCGTCATTGGAATTTCTCGTCGATCAGCAAAAGTTGCCGGTGTATTATGCGGGACACAATTTGAGTTCAACGTATTATCATGAACTTTTGAAAGAATTGGAAAATAAGCGGGTGACCGTGGTGGTGATTTCTAAGTCGGGAACAACTACAGAGCCGGCTTTGGGATTTCGAATCATCAAAAATTTTATGGAGAAAAAATATTCTCGAGAAGAATTGAAAAAACGAATCATCTGTGTGACCGACGAGAAAAAAGGGGCTTTGCGTCAAATTGTTCAAAAAGAAGGATATCGCGCTTATTCGATTCCCGACGATGTGGGTGGCCGTTTTTCGATTTTGACTCCTGTCGGGTTGGTCCCCTTGGCGATTGCGGGATTGGATATCAGAGGGTTGGTCAATGGCGCTCGTCAAGCTCAACGAGATTTTTCCAAGATGGACATTGATCAAAATATTTCCTATCGTTATGCTGCGGCCCGATTTTTTCTTTATCAAATGTATCGCAAAATTGAAATCCTTTCGAGTTTCGATCAACGGATGAACTTTGTAGCGGAATGGTGGAAGCAGCTTTTTGGAGAAAGTGAAGGCAAGGAAGGCAAGGGCATTTATCCGGCTTCGGCCAATTTTACCGCCGATTTGCATTCGTTGGGACAGTACATCCAAGAAGGTGAACGTCATCTTTTTGAAACGTTTCTGATGGCCGAGTCTTCAGGTCCTCAGGTGCTCATTCCGGCGGACAAAGAGAATCTGGATAATTTCAATGCGGTCGCTGGAAAAGATTTTGATTTTGTGAATAAGCAGGCTTATAAAGCAACCTCTATGGCGCATTTTGAAGGAGATGTCCCGAATATGACGATCAGTTTCCCTCGGTTCGATGCATCTTCTTTGGGGCAGCTCTATTATTTTTTTGAAAAGGCGGTCGCCATCACGGGGTATCTTCTCGACGTGAATCCTTTTGATCAGCCCGGGGTCGAAGCTTATAAAATAAAAATGTTCAAACTGTTGGGGATCGCGCGATGATTCCTAAAAATAAAAAGAGATTTTTTGTTTGGGGATTGTCGCTTGTGATTTTATCGGTGACGATGGGCGGTGTTTTTGTCTATTCTTTGCTAGACGCCCAGCGTCTTCAGCTCTCTGAAGTCCATGCCTTGCAAGCGCAATTGGATGTATCGCAACGTCAGAAAAATTCTTTGGTGAGCAGAATGGAGGAATTAGAGCGCACGTTGGATGCCTCAATTTCGTTGGACCGCGGTTTGGTCAAAGCACGCCAAAATTACAATCAGAAAGAAAATTCTCGAGATGGGAATGGAGGATATCTTTGGGTTGATCGGCAAAGCCAAACGCTTCTCATTACATTGGGCTCTCTGAATGGCGTCATGCCGGGCAGTCGCTTGGTCATTTATGATCAGCAGAAGAAACCCGTCGGATCTGTCAAGGCGGAAACGTCATTAGATGCGATTTCATATGTGAGCTTGTTGGATGTTCCGTTGAATCAACTCAAAGAGGATTATTATTGGGTTGAGCCTGAAGAAAACTAAAGGAGGAGGGCATGGGGCGCATTGGTGTGGCAGAAATTTTAATCGTATTGTTGATTGTGATCCTTCTTTTTGGAGCCAAGAAACTTCCAGAAATTGGCAATGCTATTGGGAAAGCGATCCGAGAATTTCGTAAAGCTACAAAAGAAGATGACAAAACCTCATGAGTCTCGGATTCTGCAGCTTTCTTTTTTTGATCATCTCGACGAGTTGCGCAGCCGGCTGATCAAGTCCCTTTTTGCAATTCTTTTCTGTTCGATCATTTTTTATTCCTTCCTGGATCCTTTTTTAAAAGAAATCGTCAGGCCCGTGAAGCAGGTGGTATTCACTTCGCCAGCAGAAGCGTTTACGGCACGCATTTTTTTAACGTTTCTAGGTGGATTTCTCTTGGCCCTTCCCATTGTTTTTTATCAAATTTGGCAGTTTGTTGCGGCAGGGCTAACTGAAAAGGAAAGGCGTTATGTCAGAATTTTTGGTGTGTTTTCTTTTTTAAGTTTTGTCGGAGGAATCATTTTTGGTTATTTTGTGATGCTCCCCATTTCTTTGCAATTTTTGCTGGGTTTTTCTTCTGAGTCGATGGTCCCGATGATTACGGTGGGAAAATATTTTTCTTTTGTAGGCAGTTTGGTTTTGGCTTGTGGGATTGTTTTTGAACTTCCTCTCATTTTATTGTTTCTAACTTACATTGGTATTGCCACTCCGGAATTTTTAAGACAGAAGCGCCGCTACGCCATTGTTTTGATTTTTATTGTGAGTGCCATTGTGACACCCCCTGATGTCTTGACTCAATTGTTGATGGCCGTGCCCCTGATGGTATTGTATGAAGTTGGAGTTTTCTTCTCGCAATGGATGGCAAAAAGGCGAGCCAATTAATTTCTTTTTGCAATTTTCCAAAACCGAGTTATAATTTCTTAACATTTCTCGACGTATCTAATCAAATAACAAATATGAAGGAGTTCTAGTGATGAAAATTTCAGATTTGCGTGACTTATTAAAAGACAAGCGGGTGATTGAAGAAATCAATCGTCACCTTTGGATTGAAAGTCAAAAAGCTGGATACAGCATTGGAATTGAGCGAGCCACCGACGAATGGTTAGGTCTTTATGCGGAAGGCTGGATGAAATATCATCTGCCTGAAAAATACAATTCTTTGCAAGCCAAGAAGAGAAAAGAAGAAGGCAAATCAAAAGTCACTAAAGCCCATTCTGGGAAAAGTTCTAAGCCCGCTCCTCGAAAAAAGAAGTAGGTCCATTAGATTTTCAATTTTCAAATCATCTGGAGCCCATGAATATGCATGGTCAAAAGAGTCAAGCTGTTTTCTTTTTTCTAGGCCTCCTTATCAGTTTTTCCTTTTTCAATTCTCATGCCGTATGGTCTCAGGAAGTTCCTGAGGGTGCTAAAGCCGGTGCCGTTGAAAAAAGTCTTCAATGGGAAGCGCCCACGCCATCTAAAGTCGAAAAAGAATTATCCCCGCTTTCTTCCCCCACGGTTATCGAAGAAATTTCTTTTCCCGACGATAAGAAAATTTTTGTCAAAGAGTTTGTCCTTCAGGGCAATACGATTTTATCAACTAAATATCTTCAAGGTCTTTTAAATCCTTACAAAAATCGTGAATTGACTTTCGGTGAATTGAAAAAAACCACTCAAATCATCACTGAAGCTTATAAAGAGAAGGGGTATTTCCTGGCTCGTGCTTTTTTACCGGTTCAGGAAATCCTTGAAGGTGTGATTACGATTCAAATTGTTGAAGGCTATCTCGGAGAAATTTTTTTTGAAGGAGGCGAAGCTCGCCAACATGCCTTCCTGAAGAAATTCATTCATCCTGCCCATCGAGGAATCATCCACTATCGTAAATTGTTGCGTTCTCTATTGATTGTTAACAAACATACCAATATGAAGGTTAAGGCTGTTTTTCGTGAGGGGAAGAGACCCCAAACGGTAGATATTGTTTTGATCATGAGTGACCGCAAAGATTTCAGTGCGGGTGCTTCTTACGATAATTACGGTTCTCGGTTTGTATCGAGACATCGCAACTCGGTCCGAGCCGGAAAAAATAATTTTCTGTTTGCTGGAGATCGTGTTTCATTCAATGCCACGGGCGGTAATCCTTGGGATAAATTGAGTGCCGCAGGCGTTGATTACACTTCTTTTTTAAATTCTTCGGGAACATATGCCACGACATCTTACAGTTGGCTTGACTTTAATGCGCAGCGTCAATTTCGGGTGTTGGATGTGGGTGGGCGTTCGCATGTAGGAAGTTTGCAAATTGTTCATCCCTTATTAGAGAGCGTGACTTCGAGCTTTGAAGCATTGACAGGATTTCATTATAAGGAAGTGCAGAATTTTCTTTTAGGAGACATCTCGAGTTATGATCGATTGCGAATTGTTGAGTTCGGATTCAGAGGCGACCATCTTGATTCTTGGAGTGGGCGCAATATTTATTCTCTCAATGGATTTTTAGGAATTGCCAATTTTTGGGATGGATCGCTTAATAATGATCCGCGTGCCTCACGTGTTGGCGCTGGCGGGAAATTTCAGAAGGGGGTCTTTCAGCTCGAACGCATACAGAAAGTCACCTCAGATGTGTTTTTCCTTTTCAGGTCGACTTCTCAAGTGGCTTCTGACGCGCTTCCAGTTGCAGAACAACTTTCGATTGGTGGCGCCACAACGGTAAGAGGATTTCCTCAGTCAGAGGCTTTGGGAGATTGGGGACAGATTGCGTCTTTCGAAGCTCGGATTGCACCTCCTTTTCTTGCTGAAAAACAATTTCTTTGGTTGAAAGGAACTAAAGTCAAGAATATGTTCCAGCTGACAGGTTTTTATGATTATGGCCGGGTCGTACTCCGAAACCCTTTGGCTGGTGAACACCGATATCATGAATTGATGGGAGCAGGAGTTGGAGCGATATTTTTTTATGAAGACGATTTTAATGTGAAAGTTGATTATGGTTATCCCGTAGGCAGTGAACGCCCTTCAGATAAAGCTGATTCTACGGTGTATGTCCAGGCGAATTGGAATTTCTGAGACTTCCTGCTTTCTGCTAAGGAAGCGTTTTCTTAATTTAAAATCTTTCTTCGATCTTGTTCTTGACATCCGAGCCTAATATGGCATATTTTAATCAGCTAATTGATCTGTTCTTTATCACGGTTTTCGAAAACCTGTTCTTGTTTTATAATCAAGCAAGAACGGGCCATGAGCGATTCTCATGGGGTAAACTATTTGAAAGAATAGGGCGCAAAGCTTTAGAGCCTACGTTCTCTGTTGAGAATACGGCTGTCAGCTGTCGAAGAAATTTGAAAGTAGACTCTTTTTATGCCCATTCTTTTTAATCAGGATGGGCATTTTTATTGGTTTTTAAGAAGTTAGCTGTACGATAGGAAAAAGATGAAAACTTTTAAAAATTTGAAATTTCTCAATTTATTGATCAGTGCTTTCCTTATATTAGGTGATGCGCAAGGGATGCTGGTCTATGCTTTGCCTGAAGGAGAGCAGGTCATTTCAGGAAGTGCCGAATTCAACCTGGTGGATTCTAATACGCTCAATATTA
>JANLHA010000228.1 GCA_024653845.1 Candidatus Omnitrophota bacterium
TAACTTCCTTGAGAAATTGGTTGACCCAACTGCGAGTATGGACTATGTCCGAACGCGATTTGAAGCGGAAGGAAATTTAACAGCGTTTGAGAGAATTTATGATGCCATGCCTACTGTGAAAGCAAAAGTAGCGCAGCAACGAGGACGAGCTTCGTCGGGTGGTGGGCAATCCTCAGGCCCTGCGAGTTCAGGGTCCAGTTCTGCAGCTTCGGGCTCGACACCTGCTGCATTAGGTTCGGCTCCAGCTGGGCCGGCGGCTCAATCTCGGGTCATTCGTTCAGAGGCTTCTGACATAGATACCAAAGGTGGTATCGACTTTCAACCGGCTCAAATGAATTTAAAAATTGAGAAAGGGAAAAAAATAATCCCGGCCTCGATTAATACTAAAGATTTGAAAGATCTTCAGAATATTCGCGGATTTATTCCCATCATGATTGATATCCAGCCCATTCAAAGCCTGCCTTTGTTTTTAGGAAGCACTCCCGAGCCCAAAGAAAAAGAGCAATTGAGTTTACGATAGAACTCCTCAATCAGGGCTTCTCCGAGATTTTATAGAGGTGTATACTATAAACGGAAGACTGTTTTAAAAGACATTTAGGAGTGAATATGAGTGATTCTCTTGAATCTCAATATGTCGGTCGCTTCTGGCACAAGCTCGACGATGGTCGAGTGTTGTGCAATCTTTGTCCTCGCCAATGTAAGCTCCATGAGGGGCAGCGAGGATTTTGTTTTGTCCGTCAGAATATCGGCGACAAAATTGTTCTCACCACATATGGCCGCAGTAGCGGATTTTGTGTTGACCCGATCGAAAAAAAACCTCTGAATCATTTTTATCCTGGAACTGGGATTTTGTCTTTCGGTACCGCAGGCTGCAATCTGGGCTGCAAATTTTGTCAGAATTGGGATATTAGCAAATCGCGCGAATGGGACCGTTTGACGGATGAGGCGGGCCCAGAAAAGATCGCCCGCGCGGCGAAAGCGTTAGGATGCAGCAGTGTCGCTTTCACTTATAATGATCCGGTGATTTTTGCTGAATATGCGATGGATGTCGCGGATGCGTGTCATGAGCAGGGAGTCAAGGCCGTCGCTGTGACAGCAGGATACATCACCGATGAGGCGCGTCCCGAATTTTACAAACATATGGATGGAGCCAATGTCGATTTGAAAGGATTCACTGAAGAATTTTATAAAAACATCACATTTGGGGCGCTTCAACCTGTTCTCGATACGCTGGTCTATTTGAAAAAAGAAACGAATGTTTGGTTTGAAATCACCAATTTAGTGATCCCTGGAGAGAATGATTCCGAGAAAGAATTGCATGAAATGTCGGAATGGATCATGAAAAATTTAGGGACCGACGTGCCGCTGCACTTTACGGCGTTTCATCCAGATTTTAAAATGATGGGTTATCCCCCGACCCCGCCCGCGACGTTAACCAAGGCTCGCGCAATTGCCATGTCCAAAGGCCTGCATTATGTTTATACTGGAAATGTTCATGACGCTGACGGAGGAAGTACCTATTGCTACGGCTGTGGGAAAGTTTTGATCCGACGGGATTGGCACAATATTCTTGAATACAATCTGGTCAATAAAAACCAATGCCCTCAATGTAAAACAGTTTGTGCGGGGCATTTCAATGACGCTCCTGGAAGCTGGGGCGCTCGTCGCTTGCCCATAGATATTTCCAATTTTTGATTTCACCTCTCAAATATTCTAATTGAGTCGGCTCATTTTTTCAGAGCTTTCTTGACAATGAATTTACCCGATGATAGATTACGAATGCTTTTCGAAGAGAAATCGACAGGAGGTCATTTATGAAAATCATGAATTTGAAAATGTTTTTATTCTTCGCTTTTTTGGCGATCGGGGTTTTCCCTGCCGTGGCAGGAGATAATGATGAGGGTATTGCAAATATTAAAGGAACCAGTGTGGATTCTCAATTGAGTGGTGTCGTTTCCCTGAAAGAAGTTGCTGAGGGCGTCAAGGTCGATGTCAAACTTAGCAACGTGCCTAATCCAGGGCCGCATGGATTTCATATTCATGAAAAAGGCAGTTGTGAGGATGCGGGCAATGCCGCCGGTGGGCATTACAACCCGAGGGAGATGCCGCATGGGTTAGCTAATAAAGATGAAATGGCGCACGCGGGAGATATGGGAAATATCATTATCGATGAAAATGGTGAGGGATTTTTGGAAACCATTTTGCCGGGTGTAACTTTGAGGGATGGAGATCATAATTTGGAAGGACGAGCGATCATTTTGCATGAAAAAGCCGATGATTTTGGCCAGCCGACGGGAAATGCCGGTGGACGTATCGGTTGTGGAATCATTGAGGTGACAAAGGAACAAAGCTAACTCAAGATGTTTAAAATCGACAAGGCCGTTTTAGTCGTGATTGATGTGCAAGGAAAGCTTGCCGAGATTGTTCATCAAAAAGAACAGACTTACTCTAGCCTTCAGAAATTAATCAAAGCTTGCCAGATTTTACAAATTCCTATCATTCATACCGAACAACTTCCTGAAAAAATTGGCTCTACCATTGAGCCCTTTGCTTCTCTATTAAAGGGGTCTCAATATTTTTTGAAATCCACGTTCAGTTGCTGTGGCGCGGATGATTTTCTGAAATTTTTGCGTAATCAGAAACGTTCCCAAGTTATTGTGGCTGGAATTG
>JANLHA010000229.1 GCA_024653845.1 Candidatus Omnitrophota bacterium
TCACATTTGGGGTCATTCTGGTGATGGTGTCCTTCACTTTAAAAAAATTATCAGATCGAATGAAGCAGGCATAATGATGAATCGTTATCAAATTGAAAATATTTTTAAAAATATTGGGATTCACGCTTTTTTGATTCTCGTGACGATCACCTGTCTTTTCCCGCTTTTTTGGATGGTACGGTCATCCTTGATGAGCAATGCCACCATTTTTACTGACAAATCGTTTTTCCCTTCGGAGATGAATTGGCATAATTATGTTTTGGCTTGGACCGAAGGCAATTTTGGGATGTATTTTTTAAACAGTTTGATTTATACCGTTTCTGTTGTGGTCGGGATTATCGTCATTTCTTCTTTAGCGGCTTATGCATTTTCACGTCTTGAATTTCCTGGGAAGAACTTCTTTTTTTATATGTTTGTTGCGGCAATGATGATCCCACTCCCGGGAAGCTTTGTTCCTCTCTATTATTTGATGACTAAGATCGGTTTGATCAATACACGATATGGTTATGTTTTCTGTATGATCAACGTGGGACTTTCATTGAGCATTCTTTTGTTGAAAACGTTTTTTGATAAGATGCCGTCGGATTTGGAAGACGCCGCTCGCATTGATGGATGCAGCAAGCTAGGAATTTGGTGGCACGTGGCATTACCTTTGGCGCGGCCGGCGATTGCGGTCATTGTCATTTTCAATTCGCTCAATGTTTGGAATGAATACATTTTGGCCATGCTTTTGTTGAATGATAAAGAGCTTATGCCTTTGCAGCGCGGGTTGATGGTTTTCCAAGGCTCTCACAGTGTCGATTATCCTCTCCTGATGGCGGGGTTGACGATTGCCGCTTTACCGATTATTCTTATATATATCCTCATGCAAAAACATATCATTAAGGGGTTATCTTCCGGAGCCGTGGTTGGATAAATTCATAATTTTATGATTCTTAAAAGAATTTTTGTCATCACGCTTTCATTGCATTTTCTAACGGCAATGGCTTTTGCTCAGGCCCAGGAGCCTATGCAGGATGCGTCTGCGCAGGTGTCTTCCGAAGAGTTTGTTCGTCTAGCCTGGGAAGCTTCCAGTCAAGGGAACTTGGAGAGGCTCAAGGAATTGGCTGAGCAATGCCTTAAGCTTTACGGAGAGGCCGCCAAGGCCCAACAAACCCAATTGGTGGGATTCCCTGAGCGGGGCAAGGAAAAAGATTATCAAGCTTTGAATGACGTGGCCACAGTTCTCTTTATTAAGGCCGAGGCATTGATGAATTATGGAAAAACTGAAGAGGCCATCGCGTTGTTTCAACAGATCATTGCGGAATATTCATGGTCTCAGGCATGGGATCCTCGAGGCTGGTATTGGTCCGTCAAAGATAAGAGTCAAGCCAGCGTGGATGTCATGACCGGAAAAGTTGAAGAGCCCGACGAGGGAGAAGCCCCGGTCCGCTTAAAGACATTGCCCCATCTTCAAACTCCAGGCACCCAAAAGATCGTCGATTACACTCAATTTGGTGATTTTTCTAACGTCGGAACTCCTGAATACAAATATCATATCAGCAATCCTCGAGGATTGGCCGACGCTGTTGGTGAAGGGATTTATCCCAATACCGCAGCGGTTCTCAAAGATCCTGCCTATAAAAAAGCCCAGGAAGAAGGACGTCTTGAAGGAAGTCATTGGGATTTTGTTCGCAGCGATGATCTGGAGGCGGCGTTTTTTAAATGGGCCACTTCTTCAGAGCCCTGGGGAGTGAAGCTTTTTTATATTGGAATGATTTTTGAGAAAGCCCAAATGTATACGGAAGCCATCAAGGCTTATCATGCGTTGGTTGTCCATTTCCCTAATGCCGTGGCGTGGACATATTGGCAAACCCCTTGGTACCCTGCGCAGGCCGCCATTTCGAAAATCAAGCATATTGTCCGTACTCATCCGGAACTGAATCTTCGTGCCAAATGGATGAAGATCCAAATCCGTAAAGGTTTTGATAATGATGTGCGCAATGACGTTGTCATTACGTTCCCAGGATTAATTAGAGAAAAAACCGCCGTTGATAGAGTCACTGAACGCATGGGGCTTGATACGAAGAAGGTGAAGTTGGGTAAAGTCAAGAAGCAAGTTGGACAAGGCAAAGTGCAATTGATCAAATATGAAAATGATCATTGGCAAATGTTTGTCGATGGAAAACCTTTTGTGATTCGAGGAATCACTTATGCTCCGACGAAAATTGGGCAAAGTCCAGATAAAGGAACGCTGGTTTCATGGATGCATCAGGATAGTAATAACAACGGCCGTATCGACGGGCCCTATGATTCTTGGGTCGATAAGAATAAAAATAATCAGCAAGATGCGGATGAGCCGATTGTTGGTGATTTTCAATTGATGAAAGATTTGGGTGTGAATACATTGCGAGAATATCATCAGCCTTTCAAGCCGAGCAAAGAATTGTTGCGCGAGATGCATCAGAAGTATGGCTTTTATGTGATCATGGGAGATTTTCTTGGAAAGTATACGCTAGGATCTGGTGCCACATGGTTTGAAGGGACTAATTATGAAAATCCCGAGCATCAAAAAAACATGATGGAATCGGTCCGCAACATGGTCATGGAATTTAAGGATGAGCCTTATATTTTGTTGTGGCTTTTAGGAAACGAAAATAATTATGGGGTGGCCTCGAATGCGGATCAGAAACCAGAGGCGTATTTCAAATTTCTTAATGAAGTGGCGAAAATGATCAAATCGATTGATCCTGATCATCCGGTTGCTGTCTGCAATGGAGATACGCTTTATTTGGATCTTTTTGGGAAATTTTCGCCAGATGTTGATATTTATGCAGCGAATGTTTATCGGGGAGATTATGGTTTTGGGCCATTTTGGGAACAGATTGCCGATGCGATAGGAAGGCCGGCATTTGTTTCAGAATATGGAGCCCCGGCTTATGCGAAACATTTAACAGCAGAAGAGCAGGAAGAAGCCCAGGCGGCATATCACCGAGGCAACTGGTCAGATGTTGAAGTCAACAAAGCGGGGAATGCTGAGGGAGCTGGAAACGCTTTAGGCGCAGTGGTTTTTGAGTGGACTGATGAATGGTGGAAAAACTACGAGCCTTTTAATCATGACCGTAAATCCGATGCGATTGGCCCCTTTGCAGGTGGATATTATTACGAAGAGTGGTTTGGTATCACTTCTCAAGGCAATGGCACCCATAGCCCTTTCTTAAGGCAATTGCGCAAAAGTTATGAACTTTACCGTGATGAAATGTGGAAGCCCTATCGGGAAAATTAAGATATTTTTTCGTGGGGGGTTGTCAGAGCCTGATGAGAAATGTTAAAATATATAGAGTTATTTGGGTCAAATTTGAGGCACCATTTTTAACAACCGTGAGGAGGCAGTAATCATGAAAAAGTTTGTATTGTTGCTGGCATTATTGTTGGGCACCGTCTTTATTTATCCATCTCAGGGGTTTGCTTATAACTTTGGGGATTTTCGTTCTACCACTCTTGTTGGTAAAGCGTGGGAGGCTTTAGGACAAAAAGATCTGGAAGCCGTTTTAGCTTACACTAATAAATGTATTGAGCTGTATGCGAGTGAAGCCAAAAAAATGCAAGCCAGTTTGACCGATTATCCTGAAGGAGACAAAGATAAAATTTTTGCTTATTGGGCATTGAATGATGTTTCAACGGCCCTTTTTATTCAAGCTGAGGCTTATCGCAATGCCAATATGATGGCCGAAGCGCGTGCCGCTTATCAAAAATTGATTGACGAATTTAGTTTTGGAAAATGTTGGGATCCTAATGGATGGTTCTGGAAGCCTGCGGAAGCTGCCAAAGCCAAGATTGAAATGATTGATACTGGATCGACGGTGGATTATGGAGATTACAAGTCTTCCACCTTGACCGCCAAAGCTTGGCAAGCATTGAATGACAAAGATATCGATGCTGTGGTATCCTATGTGAACAAATGCTTGGAACTCTATGGGGAACAAGCTAAAGAAATGCAAGCATCTTTAACAGCGCTTCCTGTAGAATCGAAAGAGAAAATTTTTAGCTATTGGGCATTGAATGATGTGGGAACATGCCTTTACATCAAGGGAGAAGCTTTCCGGCAAGCCGGGATTTTAGAAGTTGCTCAGAAAGCTTATCAAACCTTGGTTGATGAGTATTATTATGCTCAATGTTGGGATACAAATGGATGGTTCTGGGAACCTGCAAAAGCCGCTCAAGAAAAGTTGGATGAGATTGCGGCTCAAGGTCCTGTTCAAACATCATCCGCACAAAATTAATCTTCAGAAAGAGGAGTCTTTTTTCTCAAATGGGAAAAGGCTCCTCTTTTTGTCCTCGATATGAATCAATAAGTCGGGGATTTTCTTTTTTATTATTGTAGAGAACATGGGGGTATTATGTTGCATAACATAAGAGGTTGCATTGTTGCCGTTGCGTTGGTCTGTTTGTTGGGATGTGAACGATCTTCTTCGCAGGAGTCTCAATTGGCATCTCAAAAAGAAACGACCAATAGGACAACCTCTCAATCTGTGGAGCTGATGATTGAAGGCCAGGTTGTTCAACAATCTTTCTCTCCCTTCTGGATTTATAAAGATAAAGGATCTCGCGAAAATCATTTTGTTCCTTCAGGTTTCATGCCAAATGGAAAATGTCTGACTTTTAATGATGCCTGGAAAGAAGGTTGCCAGGGTGAAGATAGCAAGATGTGTATCAAAATCATTTATGATGCCGAATGTTCAAGGCAGGATCAGAAATGGGCTGGGATTTATTGGTTGAGTCCTGCTAACAATTGGGGGAAACAAAAGGGCGGTTTTAATTTGGATGGCGCCCAAGAACTGTCATTTTGGGCTAAAGGCGAAAAAGGCGGCGAACGCATTGAAGAATTTAAAGTCGGAGGAATTAGCGGCGATTATCCTGATACCGACATGGCGATGATCGGCCCTGTGATTTTGACCAACGAATGGCGTGAGTATACCATCGATTTGCGTGGAAAAGATCTTCTGTATATCAGTGGTGGATTTTCTTGGGCGACGAATGTTGACGTGAATCCTGATGGATGTACATTCTATTTAGATAATATTCGTTATAAATAAAATAATTTGATTCTTTTCTTGTCTTCCTTTCTCTCCTTTGTTATTATTCATATCAGAATCTTTCCTTCGACTATTTTTCCAAATTTGTCTAACCTATTTACCGGGGAGCGAACATGTCTGTGGCCATCCGACGAGGTTTCGTCATACGCGTCATTGCATGGGTGATGATCTTCGGTACCCTTGTTTATTTTGGTTTTGAACAAACCAAATCCGAAAATCACAATATCCTTTTGAGTCAGGCCCTTCACAATTATCAGCTTCGTGAACAGCGTTATCTTATTCAACATCAAGCATTGCAAAGCCAAGTCGAAGAATTGGAATTGGCCAAGGCGGATTTGGAAAAACGTTTGAGCGGATTTGAAAATAACGTGACGGCTCTGAATGGCCAGATTCAAAGTTTCACATCTCAACGGCAGAAATCGGAAAAGCGGGTTCAATCTTTGACCAAACAAAGAGATCAGTTGGTTAAAAAATTACGACAGCAAGTTTTTCAGCAGAAGCAGCAGAGTGATATGGTCAAAGCCGCGACCCAAGTAGAAGCCCAGTTAGCACAAGCCGTGCAAGAAAAACAAAAATTGGAAATAGAACTCAAACAACTCAAAGATATGTTGTCTTCGGATGTCCAGCATGTCGCAGGACTCAAACAGCAAAGTTTGAAGGTGCAGGATCAATTGAGTGTCGTTCAAGGGGATCAAGAGAAATGGATTCGTGAAGCCAAAGAGCAGCAGCAATTGGCCGAACGTTTTGCAGTAGAATTGGCTAAGAGCAAACAAGAGCGAGAGTCTTTGAACAATAGTGTTAAGCGATTGATCGATGAGAATGCTCAATTGCAGCAAAGAGTGCAGAAGCTTGTTTCTACTCAAGGCGGTGTCGATAGAAATTCTCAAGTGAACGCAAAAGGGCAAAAGGGAATTGAGCTTTCTCCCATTGTGGTGAGCGCTCGTCAAGGTGTCGAACTTCCGAAAGCAGAATCTTTCATTCAAGCCCCTCCCGCAAATTTTAATGGAAATGTGGTTAGCGTGAATGAAGAAAACAACTTTGTTATCGTTGATATCGGAGATACGGCAGGATTAAAGTTGGG